>JALTYD010000250.1 GCA_027046525.1 Pyrodictiaceae archaeon | reverse complement strand
CACTTCTTCCACCATGGTTACTAACTAGCATTACTAGTGCATACCTCAGAGCTTCACTCCTATTTCTAAAGAAACCCTTTTCTATAAGCTCGTCAAGCCTCTCAACTAATTGGGCGGGTACTTTAAACGACACTATTACTGTTTCGCTCAAGACTATCGCCCAAAGGGTTCATAAAATAGTACCTAGAGGAAAATTAAGACCTAGGATAAGGTTCTCCACTGTTGAGATTAGCCCTAGTACATTAATAGGTGCATAACAATTGATAACAACTGTTAAGAAGTGTCATAGCGATAAATCAGTGTATAAATTATTGAGACCATATGTTGCTAGTTGGTTTAAGATAAAATATGGTAGTTTTACTGAGCCACAAAAATGTGCAATACCACTCATCAAGAAAGGTTTCAATGTACTAGTATCATCACCTACTGGGAGTGGTAAAACATTAGCAGCATTTCTAGGAATAATTGATGAACTCTATTCGTTAGCAGAAGAAAATAAACTAAAGGATACAATATATGCTGTTTACGTAGCCCCTCTCCGAGCATTAAATAACGATATGCGTAGAAACTTAACACAGCCACTCGAAGAAATAACTAGGCTTGCAGAAGAACAGGGCATAGAGCTACCAGAGATAAGAGTAGCTGTAAGAACAAGTGATACATCTCCTACTGAGAAACAGAGGATGACTAGAAGTCCTCCTCACATATTAATAACTACGCCAGAAAGCCTAGCAATAGCACTTACAGCTCCTAAGTTTAGGAAAAACCTAGTAACTACGAGATGGGTGATTGTTGATGAAATACACGAAATAGCTTCAAGCAAAAGAGGCTCACATCTAAGTATAAGCCTAGAGAGACTAGAACACCTTGTGGGCAGACCTACACAGAGAATAGGCTTATCAGCAACAATAGCTCCTCTAGAAGAAGTAGCTCTCTTCCTAGTTGGCTATAGAGATACAGGAGAACCACGAGACTGTCTAATTGTTGATGCTAGATTCGTTAAGCCTACCGATATAAGAGTAGTAAGCCCTGTGGTCGATCTAGTACACGAACCTGCAGAGAAAATAAACGAGGCCATATATAGGCTTCTAACAAACCTAATAGAACAACACAGAACTACCCTAGTATTTACTAATACACGAAGTGCGACAGAACGAGTAGTATACAAGCTTAAGAAATACCTTAAAGATAGAGGAATAGCTGATTTAGATGAAATAGAGGCACACCATAGTAGTCTTAGTAGGTCTCTCAGACTAAGCGTAGAAGAACGCCTAAAGAAGGGCGAGCTCAAAGCAGTTGTCTCGTCTACTAGTCTTGAACTAGGTATAGACATAGGCTACATAGACTTAGTAGTACTACTTAGCAGCCCTAAAAGTGTATCCCGTATGCTCCAGAGGATAGGCAGAGCAGGACATCATATTAGAGAAGTAAGTAAAGGTAGGATAATCGTTGTCGATAGAGACGACCTTGTAGAGTGTACAGTATTAGCTAAAGCAGGACTAGAGAGAAAAATAGACAAAGTACATATACCGCGAAACCCACTCGATGTCCTAGCTCAACAACTAGTAGGCATGGCAGTAGAACAGAAATGGAAGATAGAAGAAGCTTATAAACTCATAAAGAGAACTTACACTTACCATTCTCTCCCATACGATGAGTTCCTCAACGTACTTAGATACCTAGCAGGAAGATATGGCTTAGAAGAACACAGAATATATGCAAAAATATGGCTCGATGAAGAAGAAGGAATGTTTGGCAGGAGAAGAGGCTCACGAATGATATAC
>JALTYD010000249.1 GCA_027046525.1 Pyrodictiaceae archaeon | reverse complement strand
AAAATCTACAAAGCAATTAAAACAGATTACTAGATAAACAGAATATATTTCCTAGATACAAAACAAGGACTAAGATTTAACAAAAACTAGAAACATACATAGACACATACACGTTATAAAGAATACAGCAATACAATAATACTAGTAGGAGATAGTAACATAACAATGTACTCAGCGACTACCTACTATTCAAATCCATTCAGTTCCAAAGACTAAGAGTTAAATCTACTACAAGTAAAGTTAAGTGCCAGTTAACTTCACCATAAACTCCCCTATAAAACAAAAATAACCATTTAGATACCCTACTTGATTAAGACCCCCCACTAGGCCCAGCTCTAGCTAATAACTCTCTTACAACTTCTACATAGATTGTTCTCAGCTTCTCTAGAGACTCTATATCAACCCACTCATCAGGACCATGTATATTACCTCCTACTGGCCCTATATCAACAACTTCAATACCACGTATAGAATAGTATCTAGAATCAGAAACACCAGCACCTTCTAAGACACTAAATGGTAGACCAAGTCTACTATATACTTTCTCGAAGACACCTACTATAGTAGAACTACGTGGAGTATATAAGTAGGAGAGCCTACCAGAAACACTAAGTTTATACTCTACTAGACTACCTATATTCTCTCTAAGAACTTCCTCTAGTATACCCTTCAGCCTACTAATACTAGCTTCTCTAGTAATCATAGCTCTAATATCAAAGACTAGTACATGCCAATCACTATCAACAAAATACATATTCGGAGTTACTGATACACCATAGTCTGAATATCTATCAGTAGGTATAGGAGCTCTAACTAGAGGTACAACAGATCTAAGTAGTAGTGTAAGACCATAATCAAAACTAACACTACCACCACCATTGCTAGAAACATACTTCAGCCTAGCTTCACCAGGTACAACATTACTCTTAACAAAACTACCACCTAGTTCAACAGCATAAACTTCTGAACTACGGAGAAAATGAGAAACTGCAACAACAGGATGAGTATCTACACCAGGCATAAAATAAGCTGCATGCCTAGTACCTACAACTGGAGTAGAAGCTTTGAAAACAACTTCTCCCAGACTACCACTAGTACTAGTAATCCTCCTACGTACACGTACCTCAGCTTTAAAAGCAGAACGCCTCCTAATAATAGGCTTAAGCCCAAAACCATCACCATTAACAACATAGTGTGGAGCTAGATTCTCCTTCTCTAACAACTCTGCTATAACACCAGCACCTCTCCTACCACCTACTTCTTCATCTCCAGTAAAAGCAAATACAACAGTACCACTACCACTACTCTCTAGAAAACCAGCTATATCACGCAGAGAAGCCATTATAGCTGCAACATTAGATTTATCATCAGCAGCACCACGTCCATAGACTCTACCCTCCCTAACAACAGGCTCAAAAGGATCACTACTCCACTCACTAGGATCAACAGGTACAACATCATAATGAGCCTGTAGGAGAATACGAGGCTCACCACTACCTAGTACACCATAGATAGAATAGTATCCATCAACTTCTATAATCCTAGAACTAATACCCCAACTACTTAATACATCCTGGATAAACTCTACACAATCTCTACCCGGCTTAACTCCACGAGCAGGATCATTAACACTCTTAAACCTGATTAATTCTAGGAGGAGATCAACAACACTATTCTTAGCCAATAGCAACACCTAGGTATAAATCTAGAGAGAAGAAAATAGTAAATAAACTCATCACATATAGATATAATGTATAGAGAGCCTATAACTATTAAGAGATACATAGT
>JALTYD010000248.1:2166-8910 GCA_027046525.1 Pyrodictiaceae archaeon | reverse complement strand
CTATAATTGTAGGCTCACTTAGGCCTACAGAAGGTAGAGTAGAAATATGTGGAGTAGATGTATGGAGTCCTAGTGGTTGGAGAGCTAGAGCCTATATAGGCTATGCTTCGCAAGATCTACCCTTCAGAGAAAAACTTAGTGCTATAGATAACCTTGTATGGTATGGCTTGATACGTGGAATGAGTATATTTGATGCAAAGAAGAGAGCTAGACAACTACTAGAAGAACTAGGGCTAATAGAAGCACAGAAGAGGAGTGTTCAATCTCTCAGCGGTGGTATGAGGAGAAAACTAGTTATTGCAGCAGCATTAATAGGAGATCCAGAAGTACTAGTACTCGATGAACCTACTAGTGGGCTAGATCCAGGAGCTAGGCTCGACTTCTGGAACCTACTAGCAGAACAAGCTAGAGATAGAATTGTTTTATTCTCTACACATATCCCGCAGGAGGCTGAGCGATACTCAGATACAACATATATATTCCATAGAGGGCGAGTAGTAGCTAGAGGCTCGCCTAGAGAGCTTATACAGAGATATGCTCCTATTACAAAGATAATAGTTATCCATGAAGCATCAGAGCCTCCCAGAGTTGAAGATCTAAAAATAGCTATACAAGATGCGAAGAAGACAGTCTACTATGCAGCTGATCCAGAAGAAGCACTGCCTAGGATTGTAGAAGCTTTCGTTAAATCTAAGATACATATAAGTAGAATAGAAGTTGTAAAACCAGGGCTTGAAGATGTATTCTATACTGTTACTGGTAAGACTCTAGAAGAGGCAGAGAAGAGTGCCTAGCAGGCTCTGGGCTATATTGAGTGAATCCTATGTATTCCTCAAAGGTATTACTAGGTATAAAGAGTCTCTATTCTGGATAGTATTATTTCCACTGATATGGCTAACAATAGTCTCAGTAATATGGGGTTCTCCAGATATACCAACTGTAGAGCTAGGACTAGTAGTACTAGATAATAAGAGTATAGAAGGTGTAGAAAACTCGACAACAAAGATACTAGTAGATGTACTAGTAGGATCAGAGTATTTCAAAGTAGTAAATGTCTCTTCAGAACAAGAGCTAGTAGAGCTTATCGAGAAAGGTGAGCTTAGTGTAGGCTTAGTCATCCCGGAAGGATTCTCAGAAAATCTTTCATCTCTAAGACCAGCATATGTAGAAGTATATTACTCACAGTCTACCTGGGGAGGATTTGCAGGTAATATTGTACTCGGATTCCTACAAGGATTCTCTAGTAGATATAGATCGATCTCTATAGAGTATGCTGAGAAGTTTGTAAAAAACTATACAGACCCCCTAACATATAAGTATGCTATAATATACCTAGAGTTTATAAAAGAGCCTATAAGAGTAAGATCTATCGATCTTACTCCAAATATATTGCTGGAGAAAGGTGGTCTAAGAGCAATATACTCTATCTTGATGATTGGTATAGAAGCTCTATTCGCTGGGATGTTTGTAGGAGCACTATCTATCAACGAGAGGAAGAGGTCTGGTACACTCAAAGTTCTACTAGCAAGTCCTATGAGGTCTACTGATCTACTAGTAGCTGATACAGTTAGTGGATTACTAGCTGTAGCTATTACTGCACTAGTAGTCATACCTTATAGCTGGGCAGTACTAGGAGCTGAATACAAGTACTTCTCACCTACAACGATTATTGCATCAATAATACTCGTAGGTTTTGGTACATTATTCACTATAGGGCTAGGCCTCCTAATAGCACCTCTCGCTAAGACTCCTGAGGGAGCATCAGCACTTGTGAGTGGAATAGCTTTCCCTGTGATGTTTGTAGGTGGACTAGCTGTACCGAAAGAGATACTCCCAGAGAATATCAAGTGGTTTGCAGACTACTACCCACTATCTAGATCTATAGATGCTGTACGTAAGATGATAGTACATGGTTATTCTACAGGCGAAGCTTTAACATATGCTCTTCCAGCAGTAGTAGCAGCTATAGCTGTATATCTAGCAGGAGTACTAGTCTACAGAAAGCTTATGGAGAGAGTAGTAGAGTACTACTAGGAGACTATAAATATAGAGTAATGACTGCTCCCTATAGAGAGTACCGTTATACTGTCTGTACTATATGAGGTTATAGAGTACCTAGACCGAGATTGAGCTCTACTAGTACTAGTCTATGATGTTGATACACTGTGTACCCGGATCTCCAAGCCAAAATTCTTCTACTATGAGCTCGTGTTCGAATTCTGACTTACTCTTCTTCCTACCACGTAGACATATTCTCTTCTGGTAGTGTGGAGCATATACTACTAGTGTCTCAGCTTCTCCGCCTTCGAAGGAAGGATTGAAACCATACTTCTCGGAGAGAGCTATAATCTCTTCTACATCTCTATAGTTTATTATCTTCCCGAGGAATCTAGGAGGTAGACCCATAGTTGTTATCCTAGTTACTATAAACTCAAATCCTTCTCTTACTAGGAGTCTCATATATTCCTCTTGGTCTACTCCCCACGAAGGAGTATATACATCTACTCCAATAATACTAGCTATCTTCTTAGCTCGATCTAGCTGGTAGCGGCTTGCTAAACCTCCCCCAACTATTATATCGAAATCTACTACTTCTTTGATACGTTTTAGTTCTCTAGCTGCTTCTTCTACTTCTCTTTCTTTTACTCCACTAACTTCTAGTAGGAATACTGGAGCACTAGTCTCCATTGCCTTAGCTTGTAGTAGGACTACAGGTACATAGGGTACATGGAACATCCAGCTATCTTCTCTACGTGGAATGAAACCTACTATACATGCTAGCTCGTAGCCTTCTCTCAGTGCTCTGTAGAGAGCATAATTACTGTCTTTTCCCCCAGAGAGTAGAGAGCATATCCTTCTACTCATCTCTAAGACCCGCACTAGCCTATAATAGTAGCTAGCTACTTTAATTAACTATACTCTCGTGTCTATTGAGGGGATAGGAGATAGTAGTGGTGAGTAGACCGTGTCGTTTATCCTAAAAGCATGTACAGTATTCTCAGCAGCGCATACTATACATGGACATAAGAGGTGTGGAAGAATACATGGCCATAACTATAGAGTATGTATATGGGTTTCAGAGAGAGAACCTCTAGAAATTGATCTAGACTATCTAGAGGAGTGGCTTAGAGAAAATGTATACAAGAAGTTTGACCATCAGTATCTAAACCAGCTACTAGGTGGTAGAGAAGCAACAGGTATAACAGCAGAGTATATAGCAGAGTATATAGCTAGTATGCTTGAAAAAGACCTTCCTGGAAGAGTACTAAGAGTAGAGGTATGTGAAACAAATGAGCTCTGCGCAATATACAAACCAGCTAAAGATACGAGTATCTGAGCTATTTACGAGTATTCAGGGAGAAGGACCTTTTACAGGTAGTAGAGCCGTATTCATTAGACTAGCTGGCTGTAATCTTAGATGCTACTTCTGCGATACAAAATACAGCCAAGATCCAAGTAGTGGAGAAGTAGTAGAGCTTAAGAAACTAGTAGAGTTTATAGAAGCTGAGAAACCACAGATGGTCGTGATTACTGGTGGTGAGCCTCTCCTCCAGAAGAAGAGTATATTAGAATTAGCAAAAATCCTAGGAGATAAAATACTAGTACAAGTAGAGACAAATGGTACTATTCCTCCACCCAGCAGTATACCCTCTAACATGGTGTTTGTTGTAAGTCCAAAAAACATACCCGTAGAAGTAGAAAATGCTATACTAAGAATAGAATGGATTGAATTATCGAAGAAAGACAGAGTATGGTTCAAATTCCTAGCAGCTAGTAGATACGATGTAGCTAGAATAAGAGACTATGTCCTAGAAAACAATATACCTCTAGAAAAAGTATACGTGATGCCGCTGACTAGAGAAGATATGGAGCTTAGAGAACTAGTAGAACTACATAGAGAGATAGCTAGAGCTGCTCTATCTGCTGGCTTAGGGTTTTCGCCACGACTACACTTGATTCTCGAACTAAAATAGACTAGGTATAAAGTATACTAGTCTAGTCTTAGTAGTTCTCTCAGTCTATATGGTAGTTTCTCTTGTTCAGCAGACTCTATGGGTTCTCCTCCAAATTCTCTAGCTCTACTATTTACATAGTCAACTGCGTCTCCTGGTTCAGCGCCCTTATAGACGAGATAAGCTGCTACTATCGATCCTCCTCTACCCCAGCCTCTACCACATACAATTACTACTGGTCTATTACTAGTAATCTTCTCGTCAATCCACTTTACTATCTCGAGAGCTTTCTCTGGGCTTGGTGCACGTTTACTAAGTACTTGGTGTTTATATAGCTCTAGTCCTTTCTCTTCTATAGCTTTGTGTACTTCTTCTAGGCTAAGCCATGTAGGTGGGAGATCAGCTTCGTTTAGAAGAGATACAACTGCTTTTACTCCATTCTCTATCCATTCTAGTATATCTTTCTCATCGCGGGGGGTTGATGCTACAGCAATCTTCCCTTCTAGAACCCAGTTCAATAAATACCACCTATCTTATCTCGAAATCTCTGTAGATTTTCTCTTCTTCGATTTCTTCTATACTATAGTTTTCTATAGTGAATATCTGTAGAGATTTTATCCAGTCTAGGAAGCTTTGGATAGAGTCTCTACTACCCTGTACTACTATCTCTACACAGTTACTACTAGGTATATTCTCTACGTAGCCTCTGAGTTTTTGTTTCTTAGCATTACGCCAGATAATCCTTCTGAATCCTACGTATTTTACATCTCCGCATACTCTAATAGATACTGTCTTTTGCTGCAATTATACTCCCACCCTAGTATAGTTTGAATCTCTGGAGTATCTTGCTATCAGCCACATATTTTGAGAGTTCTCTTGGAGCTTCTACTAAGGGTTCGCCTTTCTCTACTACTTCTCCAAATACTACTGGATTGAGATTTACTGATCTAAGGTCTCTCACTATATCATCTGCTACTGTATCAGGAGCTACTATTATAAATGCACCATTAGTACCAGCAGTTGCATTAGGTATAATGTATGTCTTAGTAGCATACTCGGATAACTCAGGGTAGAGTAGAGGTATCTTATCTAGTCTTATGTGTACATTCATTTGTTCTGCAAGTTCTCGTACAACGTATATACCAGGTCCAGTAACATCTGTTGTAGCTACTATGTGGTTATCTTTGTTGAATTCTTCTCCATCGAGTGGTAGATATTTATTGATGACTCGTGCTGCTTCTATATTAGGAGTAGCTATCCTATTAACAGCATCATTTTTTAGTTTTTCTAGCTCTTCTATACTTATACCAGCTTCTTCTAGTTCATCTAGGATGCTCTCTTCTATAATAGATGCTAAGTATACATTTATAGGAGCTAGTTCGCCGAAAGGTCTTGTAGCTATTAGTTTAGCACCCACGGGTACTCTCCTATAGAATGTTGGTGGGTGTTTCTCACTAGTACCAATAACAGTAGCTCCTAGGAGGAGTCTTCCTCTACTAGGCCGTTCTAGTTCTATGAGATCTGCTCTGATCTTCTTAGCAAATACTTCTACGTTCTTAGAGATCTTCTCGACGAGTTCTTCTGCAGGTGCATTAACTACTGGTGCTATTTTTAGATTCTCGTATACACCAAGTACGAATAAATCATTTAGAGTATTGCTTAGTGCTCCAGATACTTGTCTATACTCGCCTGGTTCTTCTGTTGGATCAATTATATGTATAGTATCGTTGTTTGCAGCTACAAATCCTTCAGTTTCGCGTCCTCTAGGCGATATAAAGTCGAATAATGCAAATTGGTCTTCTTCGAATGGAGTAATTATTGAGTGGCCTTTACCTAGATGTATTGGTATTTTAGCTTCAGAGAGTTTCTCGTATACAGGGCCTACGAGTTCTATGAAGCGCTGAGGATCATCAGCGTATCTCTGGTATATCTGGATAACTGTTATTGCTCTACATGGACCAATAGACTTGATATCGTTAGGGTCTACATCAGTATCTCTACCTAGTCTGTATATCCTCCTATTTATATCTAAACCATCTACTGTATTCTTGAATATATCTGCATCTTCTCTAGGAGCTATCTTAAAGTTTCTCTCTTCTAGTTTTTCTCTAATTTCTCTTATAGCTGGATAGACTACTCTAACAAGATCTACTTTTACAGCACAGCCAGTAGCAAGTGATAGTGGGTTTATACCGAGTTTCCTATAATACTTAACTCTCTCGAGGAGCTCTTCGAACATCACTAATCAACCCTGCTTCTTAATTATTATACGCCAGATACCTTCTCCAATCTTCTCGACACTAACAACTTCGTGGCCGTCTTCTCTAGCTGCTTTGGGGACTGTTTCACATGATGGAGGATTATCTATGATTACTTCTAGTATCTCGTTAGCTCCTAGCTTGTTTAGAGCTTTTCTTGTGTATATAACAGGGTATGGACATACATACCCTCTAACATCTAAGACTAGACCTCCTCCTTCTCTCTTCAATAACTTAGCCATATCTACTCCCCCTCTTATATTCTAGATACATTACGAAAATAATCCAGAAAAACATAGATATGTATACGATACTTATACCCTCAGCCCAGCCGAGAGAGACTAGAGAGAACTTCTCGCCGTAGATCCAACTAGCATATTCTCTAATGACGTAGCGGAGAGGAGCATAGGATAAGATTGCTGCGAGTAGAGCAACCCATAGTTTAACATGCCCCTCTGCTGCTTTCCATAGACTACCAGAAGCACAACCACCTGCAATAACCATGCCTGCTCCGAAGATAATACCACCTACTA
>JALTYD010000248.1:0-2156 GCA_027046525.1 Pyrodictiaceae archaeon | reverse complement strand
CAACAATAATTCCTAGAGCTATTCCGATTTGTAGTCTTACACTCCTCCGGAACTCAGGACCTCCTCTAATTAGATCTCTAAAAGCTGTAGCGAAACAGAATCTACTCCTCTGGATGACTATTCCAACAAATAACCCCATTAATAATATACCAGCATATTTTGCACCTACTGGTGAAACACCAAGATACCATAGGATCAACGATATAACACTGAGTACTAGTAGTAGGCCGGGTAGACGCATACTAGGACGTCTACTAGTTCCTCTACTATTTTCTTCTCCTTCTAGAACTTCTAGCTCAATAGATTCAAATTCTCTCTTAGCTCTCCACTCTACATAGTATGCTCCTAGAGCACCACCAATAATTAGACCTATAAACATAAAGTATCCGTGGAAGCTAAGAGCAGTAATTGCTGAGAAGAATCCTCCCCAGTTACAACCTACTGCAAGTACTACTCCTAGAGCCATTAGAAAACCACCTAGTGCTCCTTCTAGATAATCAACTAGCTTCGATGGTATTCTTAGTCTAAATTCGCCAGCAGCTAGAGCTGCTAGTAGAGCACCTAGAAATAATCCTATATCGCCAACACTAGTTCTCTCAAATAATGGGCTAACAAGCTGTTTACTAGTAAATGATATACCAGTAATCATATTGTATAAGTGTTGGCCCCAGTTGAGGAAACCAGTATATATAGTAAAAGGCTTAAGAGCCCATGCAAAGAAGATAATATTAAGTAACCCTAGTAGTATTCCGCCGAGCCACTCAGGCCAGCCTCTTGGCCCAAAAACTACACCTAGTACTAATTCTCTGAGATAGTCTCCAAATCTAGTTCTTTCAAGTTCTCTCCTAGCTTCCTGTTCTATGGATGACAAAGATGTCACCTATTTTTCTTAAACAGTGTTAAAGATACTATAAATTTAACGCGCGTTAATATTAACGTAAGTTAATAGACTTTTGCTGAATAAAATTTAAACTATGCAATTAATACACTGACTAGGTATAAACAAACTATAGGAGTTTCCGAGAAAAGTATCGAGGATTAATAGCTACTATAGATCAGGTAGAGTACTAGTAAGACTAGCTGGTCCAAGTACATAACTATGGAATAGGACTCTAGATGGATACTTAACTATAGCTACAGATTTCGAGTAAGGAAAAAAGAGTAGAAGGTATAGCTATCCTAGCTGTATATTAGAGTATTTCTCTCTGAGTACACGTTTGTTTATCTTTCCTACACTTGTCTTTGGGAGAGGCTCTGATACAATAACAACTTTATCAGGTAGCCACCACTTTGGGATAACTCCTGTCTCGACATAGTGTTTTAAGTGTTCGATTACATCTTCTGGCTTAAGTCTATTCTCACAGCCTGGTTTTGGTACAACAAGTGCTACTGGTCTCTCTCCCCATTTTTCGTGTTTCGCGCCTATAACAGCTACTTCTCCTACACATTCATGTGTACTTATGAGGCTCTCTAGCCTAAGAGATGAGATCCATTCTCCTCCACTCTTTATTACATCTTTATCGCGATCCATTATCAAGACATAGCCGTGTTCATCCCATACAGCTATATCGCCTGTGTGGAACCACCCTCCTCTCCAAGCTTTTTCTGTCTTCTCGGGGTCTTGGTAGTATTCTCTTGTCACCCATGGTGTTCTAACAACTATCTCGCCCATAGACTTGCCGTCTCGAGGTACAGGATTCATATCTTCGTCGACTACTCTTAGCTGTACTAGTGGTACAGGTAGTCCTGTTCTAAGCGAGTAGTACTCCCACTTTTTCTCTTCTGGTACTTGTTTCTCGAGATATTTCTTCAGCGTAGAGATTGTTAGTATTGGTGCTGTTTCACTCAGGCCATAGCCTTGGATTACTCTTATTCCATTTTTCCATGCTAGTTCTGCAAGACCTCTCGGGATAGCTGCTCCACCACAGACAAATACTAGGCCTTTTATCGCCTCTCGGTATTTGGGGAAATCTGGGTGTGTTAGTAGCATATAGAGTATAGTTGGAACACCTGCTGTAAAGTTTACTTTGTACTCAGCTAATAGCTTTAGATAGAACCCTGGATCAAATCTACCTGGATATACTTGTTTGAGTCCTAGTAGTGTTGATATATAGGGTACTCCCCAGGAGAATACATGGAACATTGGTACTATGTGC
>JALTYD010000247.1 GCA_027046525.1 Pyrodictiaceae archaeon | reverse complement strand
GATATGATAAATGAATAAAATAAATAAAGTAGTAGTACTAACTGGTTTTAACGAGTATGGTTTCTATCATTACAACCCGAGCAGCGAAATAGTCTCATTTTTCAAAGGAAAAGAAATTAATGGATTTAGAATAGAAACTCTAGATCTCCCTGTTTCATTGAGAGCAGTTAAAATATTAGAAAATGTCTTAGATAGAACTAGACCACCTATAGTAATTTCAACAGGTTTATCTCCTAGAGCTAGAAAAATCATAGTAGAGCTTATTGCTTCAAACATAGTACATTACCCAGATTATCCAGATGAAGATAGGTATAATCCTAGTCTTGAGTACATCTCTACTGAGAAAACACTAATGGCTATACCATCTACGCTACCTCTAAACAGGATAAAAGAGAAATGCATTGATAGAAAACAGCTACCTATAACCTTTGGCGTTAGCATAGGCACTTATCTTTGTGGTGCAACAGCTTTTACAGTACATAGATATGCTCAGATTACTAAAAGTATTGGTGGATTTATTCATATTCCTCCATCGACTGATTTTGCTATGAGGCACAGGCTTCCTCTTACTAATTCTCTTCCTCTTTCATTGATGATTGAAACACTAGAATGTATACTTAGAGTATCTATAGACTCAGTTAGATCTAGGTATTAAGTTAATACTTCAATTATAGTACAATAATAATAGCTTCACTTAACTTTATACAGATAGTAGCTAGTAGGACGTTACCATATTTTAAACTAGCTTTGGTATAATTACTGTTCTAGTATAATCTTCTAGTCCAAAACTATTCTTATCTAATTTAACAATATTGTATCCTCTGACTAGCTTTACAAATTCATCTACAGGTTTTATAGGTAGTTGTAGCCCTTCAATATAGTAGTGTATTGGAAGTATATTTAATGGCTTCAGAGTCTCTACTAGTTCCCATGCTTCTTCCGGCTCTAGTGTGTATCGTCCACCTACAGGGGTAATGAGGAGATCTAATCCATGTAATTCTCTGAGAACTTCTTCTCCTGGTTTATCTCCTAGGTCTCCTAAGTGTGCTATTCTCCTACCCTCAATATTTACAACATATATAATATTTAGTCCTCTCTGAGAACCTCTACTTTTATCATGGTAACTAAGAAGACCTTTTACTGCTATGTTCTTAATAGTTTTCTCTCCACGGAACATCTTTAATATCTGAGAATCGTCCTTTGCTACTGTATGAGCTGCATTATGATCAAAATGATCATGCGAGATGAGTATGAGATCAGCTTTTACTGTAGGTTTTTTAATACCTAGAGAAGCTCCATCGTGTGGATCAAATACTACCTTAAAACCACTAGAATCTTGGATCTCAACACAAGCATGTCCATACCATCTAACTAGAACCAAGTAGACTCACCAAATTACTTATGTCACTATAGGATACGTATATCTCTTTGCTTATGTACTCTACAATGATACTGCTAGTAGCTTCTAATACTCTTTAGTGTTGTCTAGTACATTGTGCATTGAAGATCTCTTTGACTAATTTTTCTAACCAATCCCAAGTAAAACCTAGTACTTCTGAGCCTTTAGTGTGTCTAAATGCTTCTTCTATACAGCTAGGCGAACTGCAGCCTTTCAGATACTCTTCTAGGCTATCTATAGCCGATGGAGGATATACAAAGAAGTCTCCGCTTATCTTTATAGAATCTAGATAGCATTCTTCATCTACACGGAACACTACATCTAGTTCAACAGTTTTGCCGCGCGGCGCCCGCTCTACTATATTCACATTTTTTCTAACCATATTACTATCGCCTATAGTTCCATTC
>JALTYD010000246.1 GCA_027046525.1 Pyrodictiaceae archaeon | reverse complement strand
ACCTAACACATTACTATGTGTGTACTCGTTTTTAGCTAGAATTTATCCTTGAAGTTTCTCAGCTAGATTATCTAGTTTTAGTACTCTAATCAACTCTAAAGCTTTTCTAAGAGCTTCTTCATCACTTGATGCCTTTATGTTGAGATAGAAGTTTGTCCCTTTAACACGTACACGATATCGTTGCTCTCCTAGGAGTTCGTATCTCTCTACAATTTCTACTATACTGATGTTATTCAAAATCTATACCCAGGATCTACTTTATCGTAGTAGGATCTAATAGTATTTTTAGTAGCTTCTAGGTCAGACTATCATGGTAGCAATTAGCTTGAGTGCATCGAATGATGTAAGGAAGTTGATACTTAGAGCACTAATTAACTTCTTGAAGGAACACGGTTGTGCTACATTTAACGAGATCTACTCTGCACTCTCTACAACCATAAATGGTATAAGTAAAACTTACTTAAGAGAAGTATTAAGAGATTTAATTGCTCAAGGCATGATAGAGAGACACGCAGATTATAAGAGAAAATGTATTGTATTTAAACTTAAGTGATTACATGGTATGATAGGACAAAAATGCTTGTCTATCTCGCGTAGATATTTCTAGCCAGTACTAGTTGTTTATATTTGATCTTTTCTGTAGAGTAACTCATCTATTTCTTTTTTTAGAAGCTTGTATGTCTCTCTGACATCCTGTGATAGGACTTTAGCTCCTGCAATAATAGGCATAAAATTTGTATCTCCACTCCATCTTGGTACAATATGTACATGTACATGCTGATCTATACCTGCACCGGCAACTCGCCCTATATTAATACCTATGTTAAATCCGTGCGGAGAGAATGCTCTTTTAATAGCTTTTATAGCTAGCTTTGTTAATGTATGTATTTCTAATACCTCTCCATCGTCTAGATCTTCTATTGATGGTACATGTCTATTTGGGACAACCATGACATGCCCAGTATTGTATGGATATAGATTCATTATAATGTATGCTTTATTTCTCCGAGCTAAGATTAATGCTTCCTCATCAGCTATCTTTTGTACTTCACATAAAATACACCCATGTTCTTTGTTAACACTCTTAATGTACTCGTATCTCCATGGAGCATAGAGTATTGGAATAACCATTATTATCACACTTATATGACTGTATCATGTTAGTAGGAACTAGTACTTTTACCTAATAAGGTTAATAATTAGACTATCACCGATTACTAGTGTGAGTAAATAAGACAACGTTATTATAGCTACTCCTGGTACACCGTAGGTTACCCATACATAGTCATCCATGCTATGGCAGCCTTTCTTGACGGCTTCTTTTACAAGTCTATAAACATCTGGTGGATCCATGTAGATGTTAAACCTAACTGAGTATCTATTGCATAGATTTAAAGGATACCACCATTTACTTACAAGGATATCTTTTATCTTCATAGGTCTTCCTATCAAGGGATATACAATCTTGTAACGGATATATCTTAGACTTGTTATATGTTTAAAGTTAAACGCTAAATTGTATATAGATTGAATTATGAAAAGTAGAACTATCGATAAGGAGAATAACATAACAGTGACCAGGAGTGGTGGTAATAGTTCGACAGCAAAGCTAGGTAGTGGTTGTGCAATCATAATTAGCATAAATGAAAATACATCTCCCCACCCCATTATACCCGTAATAGCTGTTAATGCTAATACAGCTACAAGTATACTAGAGAAAAATACGTAAAACTTAAGGTACTGCAGTAGAGGATGACCGTATACATAGTAAGTTAGTAGTCTTAGAATAAAAACTAGTACTAATCC
>JALTYD010000245.1 GCA_027046525.1 Pyrodictiaceae archaeon | reverse complement strand
CAATTATAGAGAGGGTAGTCGTTTTACCACTCCCATTAGGTCCCATGATAGCAGTAAATCCTTTACCAGCATCTAGATCTACTCCATCGACAGCAACTACTCCGCCAGGATATATCTTCTTGAGCCCTCTAGCTACTACAATACAAGTACTCAATATCCTCTATCCCTTAACTAGAGGCCTCATAGTCTTTGGTTACTTATTAGTAACTTCTACTTAATAGGTGTTACTACTAGTTCTTCGTCACGTGCAATAACTGTGAATAATGCTAGTAGGCTCATAGCTACACTAGCATATCCAGAGATTATAGCTAGCTGAGATACAGGGAGAGGATTCGAGGTTCTTAGAGTAAATACCATTGTTTGTGGATCACTTACTTCATATCTACATACGAGTTTAACACCTTGATAGAGATGTTGTACTCTAATAACAGGTGAGTGTATAGTCCCTCTAGCTTCTACTAAGAGTCCCTCGTCATTGTATCTACCTACGAGTTCTTCAACGTATACTATAACTGGGACTCTTCTATTACATACTTCGACAGAAGCAGTATATGTCGTACCAGATACTACTAGTTCTTTATTAGCTAGTTTAGGATTGTAGAATAACCCAGCATAGTAGAGTCTATTAAATAGTATCCGTGCTTCATCTGGAGCGAGAGTAGCTAGGCTTATCTCAACTACCTCGAATACACCATCTCTATAGGTATATACTACGTATCCTATTGAGGGGAGAGGCCTAGTAGCTGTTTCTACGTATATCTCAGATGAACCTACGAGTGATTTCTCTACAAAACTCGAGAGTAAGCTATAGCTAGCACCGATGAGTACTGCTATTATAAGTATCGAGAATATAGTCTTAGCTGTCTTACCTAGTCCTCTTCTCTGGAAGTAGTTGTATGGATAGAATACTATCCCGTAGATTGTTCGAAGCTCTACTTCTCTCCTAAGATACGAGAGTCTAATCTTATCAGCTACTAGTAGTAGTATACCTATTCCTGCCAGGAATCCTCCTGCGTGAGCAAAAAAGGCTACAGGAGCCATCGACGACATTGTAGCATATCCATTAAGTACTTGGAAGCCGAACCAGAATAGCATAAAGTATAACGAGTACATTGTATAGCATATAGGTATTAAGAATATCCAGAAACAAGCATACAGTTTTGTACCCGGGAAGAGTATAGCATATGCTCCGAGTACTCCGCTTATAGCTCCAGAAGCACCTACAGCTGGTATAGCAAAAGAATCTACACCTTGTAGATAGCTGAAAGCTATATGGAAGATAGATGCTACTACTCCACTAGCTATGTATAGTGCTAAATACCTACTACCACCGATAGTCCTTTCTACAGGTCTACCAAATATATAGAGGAAGTACATATTGAAGAATATATGGATAATATTTGCGTGTAGAAACATACTCGTAAAAATCCTTACCCACGAAGAAGGATCTGTTATAAGTAGTGCAGGTACAAATCCGCCTAATCTAATCCATTCACCAGATGATGATATAAGTCCATTCCTCCACGAGCTAAGAACATAGAGTAGAACATTAACAATTATCAAGAAATAAGTAACATATGTCCTACCTCTAACCCTATAGACAGCTTCTTCACCGATAGGCATACCTGCCAAGAACTAGTACACTCTCCTATGATGTTTGTTTACCCATATGAATCATCCTTCTCGATTAACAACCATATTTATGTATATCCTAATAAATCTAATTAGATCTAGCTGATAGACATGTAATGGACTGATACTATTGGCTAACCAGCTCCGCATAGGAGTAGTACAGACTACATCTTCTA
>JALTYD010000244.1 GCA_027046525.1 Pyrodictiaceae archaeon | reverse complement strand
GTGTACAATAATGCATATATCAATCGCTATCAATGTATTTACATCAGCAATACTATACTTCAAGTAAAAAGATATGAGAGTAGTATAGAGGAGAAGATACTCTACTTCTCTACTCTTATACTCTTACGAGCCTCCCAGAGTCCATGTAGATTACAATAAGATATAGCATATAGTACTCCACTCTTACTCAACTTGATAGTAAATCGTACTACAGGCTCTGCATATACTGGTGTAAATGCTGCAGATGCTAGTAGAATAGGATTAAAAGGTCGTTCTTCCTCGTAGAAATAAAGCTCTACTCTACCAATATTATGCTCTACTAAGTTAGGATGAGGACCTACTCTAACAACTACTTCAAACTCTTCACCAGCTTTAACAACATCTGGCGACTCGAGCCTAGGAGTATGAGATTCTGCTTTCTCAAGTACATGCCCCTTAGCTTCCTCGGGAGTATATATTAGTGATCCAAATTTACTCACACAATCACCCCAACTGGAATATCTACTTTATAGAAATAGTATCGGCTTTTTATAAACTCTACTACGTACCGAGTATCAAAAATAACATCAGAGACCTGAGTAATAGCTGGGATTATACAAGTATGGTTAGAGACTATGGTAGAACTAGAAGCACTAAAGAATATCCTCGAATGCAGAGGTAGAGAACCAGTTGGTAGAGAAACAACTATATGTGATACAGTTACAGAAACAAACTATATTGTACTACCTAGACATGCAAACCCACTAGGTAGAGTACACGGCGGACAAGTAATAGAATGGATACTAGATACAGCAGCACTATCTGGCGTGAAAATCTCTAGAGGACCAGTAGTAGTAGCGAGTATGGACTACATGTTCTTCCTAAATCCAGTCGAAGTAGGAGATATATTCGTAGTAAAGAGCTGGATACCATTCATAGGCAGAACAAGCCTAGAAGTAGGAATACTAGCTTATACATACAATAGAGAAAGAGTAAGAATAACCACTTTCGCACACTTAGCACTAGTAGCTATAAACGAAAACCTAAGACCAAGACTAGTACCTACAAAGATTACTACTAGACAAGAATGGGAAGAAAAACTAGCCAGAGAAGCACTAGAGAGTAGAGAGAGAAGAAGATCACTGATCGAAAATAGGAGAGAAGCAGTAAATAGACTCGATCCTCCAAAGCCTCTCAACAAACAATACTCGCTAAAGAGCTACAAAATAGCAATGCCAGAAGATATGGTATATGCATATACACTCCATGCCGGTAGACTACTATACTGGCTAGATGAAGTAGCTGGTATACTAGCATCTAAATACGCAAAAGGAATAGTAGTAACTGCATCAATTGATGCAACAGCTTTCTACCACCCAATAACACCAGGTGATATAATCGAGGCGGCAGCAGCAATAACACATATTGGTCGAAAAACAATCGAAGTCACTATAAAAACTACAACAGAGAATATACTGAGTAGAGAAAAGAAACATACAACAACAGCATACTTCACGATGGTACATATAGGCCTCGACGGTAGAACTAGAGAAGTCTCTCCACCAAGAGATATAGACAGAGAAGTACTCACAAAAGGAGTAGAGAGGAGAAATAGGAGGAGCAAGATACTAGCAGAATTAAAGAAGATAAAACAATCTCTCGAAAAAGAAATAGAGAAGTACATACTTGGAGAGCTATAGCAGACTACAACTAGACTACGAGCTAGGACATCTAAAAGGTAGACTACCTCCATAGAATACCTCTAGAGTATAATCCTCTCTACCGCCAACGATAACACCTACTACTCTATGAGCACTTACTTCTATAGTATCTATATAAG
>JALTYD010000243.1 GCA_027046525.1 Pyrodictiaceae archaeon | reverse complement strand
TTGTCGAAGAGTGTTCCTGTAGGATTATGTGGGTTGTTGATGACTATTATCTTTGTTTTATTCGTTATAGCTTGTTCTATTTTCTCTATATCGAGGTGGAATCCTTTGTCTTGGCCTTTCCATGCAAGTTTTACGTATACAGGTTTTCCGCCTAGAGCTCTAGCTATCTCGGGGTATGCTGGGTAGCTAGGCTCTGGGACGATGATCTCGTCGCCTATATCTATGTATGATGCTATTGCTAGGAAGATTGCTGTTTTAGCACCAGTAGTTACTATGACTTCGTCTTCGTCGACGCCTGCGTTGTATCTCTCGTTTAGATAGTGTGCTATTGCTCTACGTAGCTCTGGTATACCTGCTGTTTCTGTATAGCCTGTGAATTTCTCTCTGAGAGCTTCTACTGCTGCTTCTACTATGTAGTCGAAAGTAGGTATGTCTGGTTGTCCTACGCCGAAACTGATAACATCTATGTTTTTTTCTTCTTGGAGTCTACGTGCTTTTGCGATGTATAGGAATGCTGCTTCTCCTAGTAATTCATTGATGATTGGCTTTAGTAGTTCTTTAGTAGGAGTAGTCATGTTCGTCAACCATGTAGGTTTGCTTGTGTGTTAAAGAATTAAAGAGTATCTCTATCGTTATGATCTATAGATGTGTATCACTGGGGGTTTGTACTGGGTTAGAAATAATTATAGAGAGATATCCTGTATACCTGGCGTCTAGTAAGCTACAATTAGCTGGAAAGACGAGAATGAGGTTTCATTGTTGGCTAGTCTACAAGGATTTATTATGGATATTACGAGTTATCTAGAAGAATTTAGTCTCATCCAGCAGGCATTCATAGTAGGTGCTATTCCAGCGTTATTGACATCTATAGGTAGTTTTGCATCACTAGTGACTGGCTCTAAGTTTTCGGAGAAGACATATGTACCTACGATGGGGTTTGCAGCTGGTGTTATGCTTGTAGCTTCATTTACTAGTTTGTTGATTCCAGCTTCTGAGATTGCACCGATGAGTATTATAGTTGTAGGTTTTCTACTCGGTGTATTGCTTATACGTGGTCTAGATTCAGTAACTCCACATTTACATGTAATTAAGGGTTATGAAGGTCCTCTAGATCTTAGAGAGAGGATAGCTAAGGTTTGGTTGATTGCAATGGCAGTTATAATACATAATGTGCCTGAGGGTCTTGCTGTAGGAAGTGCAGTAAGCTACGAGGTTGGAGAAGGTGTATCAATAGCATTTGCTATAGGTATCCAGGATATACCTGAAGGTCTTGCTGTCTCAGCTCCTGTAGCTATGATAACTAATAGTATTGGTATAGGTATCCTTGTTGGTATCCTAAGTGGTGTTGTAGAACTACTCTCTGCGCTTCTCCCCCCGCTATTCTATGGTCTCTCTGTATCAACTCTACCACTTCTAATGTCTCTCTCTGCTGGAGCAATGCTCTATATAGTTATTCACGAGATTATTCCCGATGTTATGGGTAGTGATTATCACGAATATGCTACAATGGGGTTCTTGATAGGATTTATAATAATGTTTGGCCTAGACACTATCTTAGGCTAGTATAGTAGTATAGTCTACTTTATACATAAAGGGTTGCTAAATTGGATTGTAGTACTCTGTGGTGCTATTTGTATATCTTCTTTTTATCGCTTGTCCCGTCTTTCGAAAGTAGATATTCTCTCGTTGTGGGGATGAAGATAGGGTTGGATGAAAATATAACTATTGCTATCTCAACTATTGGTGTAGTTATATTATCACTTTTGCTGGTTTTCTTCTTAAACTTCTTAGATAGTTTACTTCTGCGTTTTAGAGATTCACGTATAAGATTAGTATCAAGTATAGCTGAGACTTACTTGAGAGTTAGAGCTAGAATACATAGGAGGAAGAAACTAGTTGAACGTGATGGCTATCTAGGTCTTATTATATTTGTTATGGTTCCACTACCTGGTAGTGGTATATGGAGTGGTGCTTTACTAGCACATCTTCTAGATCTTGATAGGAAGAAGACATTTTTATCACTTGTAACTGGTGGTTTTCTCTCGATGCTACTAGTACTTGTGTTGATATCTACGGGCAGAATAGTCCTCCGTTAGAGTGTTTAAAAACTATGCTATAGATAGGATTTAGTTTGTTTATTTAACCTATATGTAATATATTTGAATACTTATAGTAATACTTATATAGATTCAGTATAGGCTAAACAGCTGGGATAATAATGAGGAAACAATACATAGCTGTATTAGTACTAGCTGTAGCTGTTTTAGCTGTAGGCTTCTATCTTGGTAGGAGTACTATAGGTATACAACAGACAACAACTACTGCTGGACTAAGAGCAGTAATGTATACAACTCCTACTTGTGGATGTTGCCACAACTATGCTAGGTATCTAGAGGAAAATGGAGTCAATGTTGAGATAGTATATGTATCTGATAGAGAGCTACTTAGAAAACTAGGTGTAGCTCCTAAGGAGCTCCGAAGCTGCCATATACTAGAATTTAATGGCTACTACGTAATAGGCCATGTACCTCTAGAAGCTGTCCAGAAACTATTCGCAGAGAAACCAGATGTAAAGGGGATTGCTCTCCCAGGTATGCCGCCAGGATCTCCTGGTATGGGAGGCAAAAAACAAGGAGTACTAACAATATACTATTTTAGTGAGAGAGAAGTAGGTATTTTTATGAAAGTCTAAGAGTAGTTCCTAGACTAGACTCTATAGAGGTAGGGATTAGAATTAGTCTTAGCTGGCGCCGGGGGCGGGATTTGAACCCGCGCGCCCCTTACGGGGCACTGGCTCTCAAGGCCAGCCCCTTTGGCCGCTCGGGCACCCCGGCACCCGTAATCACTAAGTATTAGGCGATTTGATATACTTTTGGCTACTAGCTAGTAGTATTTATTGTTTATCGATAAACTACTGTAGGGAGTATAGATGTGAGTAGTTTTTATCGTAGTCTTATCTCTATGTAGACATCTTCTGGTACTCTGATCCTCATTATTTGTCTCATAACTCTTTCATCGGCGTCTACTATTATTAATCGTTTATGTATTCTCAGCTCCCATTTATCCCATTTTTTCGAGCCTTCGCCGTGGGGTAGTTTTAGAGTAGGTACAATGAGTCTTTTTGTAGGTAGTGGTATAGGGCCTCTTATTCTCACACCAGTTTTCTTTGCTATTTCTCTAATCTCAGTTACAACTGCGTTTAAGCTATCTGTATTAGTACTCCATAGCTTTATCTCTGCTTTCTGTACCATCTCGACACCCTTGATTTGTAGTAGAGAGGGGATATAAAACAACTATTAGAGTTAAAAACATAGTGTTTATTGAGTGTTTTTTACTTTCTGATTTCTACTTTTACTGGTTTTATATCCATTACTACGCCTATTCCTACAGTCTTACCCATATCTCTCATAGCAAATCTTCCTAGTTGTGGGAACTCGCTGTACTTCTCTATAACCATTGGTTTTATTGGCTTAAACTTCACTATTGCTGCTTCTCCCATCTTTAGATACTGTGGATTCTTCTCGACTACTTGGCCTGTTCTTGGATCTAGTTTTGCTTGTATTTCTGTTATTCGTGCTGCGATACTTGCTGTATGTGCGTGGATGACAGGTGTATATCCTACTGTAATAGCGCTTGGATGCCATATTACGAATATTCTAGCTGTAAATTCTTCTACTACTGTTGGTGGATTTGTTGTATGTCCTACAACGTCTCCTCTTCTTACATCTTTCTTAGATATTCCTCTGACGTTGAATCCTATGTTATCTCCAGGTTCAGCTTGTTGTATTGGCTGGTAGTGCATTTCTATGCTTCTTACTTCTCCTGTTACACCTGGTGGCATAAATACTACTTTATCGCCGACTTTCATTACACCTGTTTCAACTCTACCAACGGGTACTGTACCTACACCTGGGATAGTGTATACGTTTTGGATAGGTAGTCTTAGCGGCTTATCAACAGGTTTCTTAGGTGGTTGTATATTCTTATCTAGAACTTCTACGAGTGTTGGACCATTGTACCATGGCATGTTGGGGCTTCTTTCTATGAGATTTTCGCCTGTCCATGCAGATACTGGAATATATGGTATTTGGTCTACTTTGTAGCCTAGGCCTTTCATGAACTTCTTGAGCACACCTACTATTTGTTCGTATCTCTCTCTACTATATGGTGGCTCTGTAGCATCCATTTTATTGATAGCTACTATTACTTGGTCTATACCCATCGTCTTAGCTAGTATTAAGTGCTCTCTAGTTTGTCCTTCTTGGCTCATACCTGCTTCGAATTCTCCTTTTCTCGCTGATACTACGAGGATTGCTGCATCTGCCTGGCTAGCACCTGTAATCATATTCTTTACGAAGTCTCTATGTCCTGGAGCATCGATAATAGTATAGTAGTAGCTTTTTGTCTCGAATTTTACAAAGCTTAGATCTATAGTGAGTCCTCTTTCTCTTTCTTCTTTGAGTTTATCCATTAGCCATGCGTACTTGAAAGATTCTTTGCCCTTCTTTTTAGCTTCTTCTTCTAGCATTTTAATGGTTTTTTCATCGACAAATCCTAGTCGGAATAATAGATGTCCTACTAGTGTACTCTTACCATGGTCTACATGTCCTATTACTACTAAGTTTAGGTGTACTTTTTGTTGACTCATCACACACACCCTCGTGCGCTACTTTCCTTAGCCGAAATGAGGCTTAGGCTTATCAGTCTTATAAAGATTTATTGCATCAAAACAAGCTAGTTTCTATCTTGTACTACATTACTGTCGAGTATACTATAGCTGGTCAACTATTTTATAAATCTCTTTATCTATGAAACAGAGATAGAGGTATTGCTACCTAGAACTCAAAGCTATTCTTTCTATTTCTTCTTTCTTTCTTATAGCATAGCTCTTTGTATCTCCTCTAGCAGCAGCAATGAGTTCCTCAGCGAGGCATTCCTCGATAGGCTTAGGGTTATTAAATGCACAGTTTCTTGCACCATCTGTTAAGTGTTTAAGTGCAACATCTACTCTATGTTGGGGTGATACATCTACTGCAACGAAGTATGTTATACCACCATACATTATTCTTGTAACATCTTCTCTCGGTGCACTATTCTCTATAGCGCGTACTAGTATTTGGATAGGATTCTCTTTTGTCTCTAGATGTATAAGTTCAAAAGCAGTTTTCACGATATTATATGCTAGATGTTTCTTCCCCATATTTCTTCCTGGTCTCATTAATTTATTAATAAGGCGTTCAACTATAGGTACTTCTGATTTTCCAAATCTCCTATGTTCGTGTCTACCACCTGTATGAGGCAACCATACAGGCTTTAGGCTTATGTATCGTTTTAGTCCTGGATCTCTAATCTCTATATTCTCGAACTCCCATTTTCCGAACAATTTTATCTCTGATGGATCTACGCCAACAACATCTTGCTCTTTATCCATCCTAGCTACCCTACTAAGCTCCTCCTCCTACTACCTACTAATAATATTTATCCTCGTCCTAAGCTTTGTTTATAATATCTAATGGTATGTTATTGTAGAATAAAATAAAAGAGTAGAGTTGTGATAGCAGGCATAGATGGAGCTTAAGGGCTACAGAGGTTAGATTATGCCACCGCCAAAGGAGAGAGATGTACTACTTGAAGCTCTGAGTGTCAATGCAATGGTGACACCGAATCCTCCATATACTCCTGTTATAATTATGGAGCTCGAAGATGGAAGTGAATTTGCTCTATATAATGTCCCATACGAAATTGTGTATATTCTAAATAAGATCGAGAAAGGAGAAATTGATTTAACAAGTTCTAGAGATACTATATTCGATCTTCTTGCTAGTCTTACTGGTCTATTATCAGATCTACAGAATGCACTAGAATATGTTGTAATAGATGAGATAGACTATTCTACGTTTCTCTATACAGCAAAGATTAGTATAAACTTAGGAGGCATATATATGACTAGGAAGATGGTCCCTAGCCATGCAATATTCTTAGCACGTCTATTCAAGAAGCCTATCTATGTCTCTAGGAGACTAGTTGAAGAACAGGAATTATTGGAGAAGAGGATGCAAGAAGAATCATCTCTTGATGAAGAAGATGAAGAATATAGTGGTGTATAACAGTGAGGTTATCTTTGAGGTTTTTGTTTTCTTCCTTCTAATATAGCTTTTAGTGAAACTCCATTTACTGTAACTACTCTATACCTAACACCTGGAATATCGCCCATTGATCTTCCACGTGGTCCTCCAATACCCTCAATAAGTACTTCATCGTGTTCATCAACTACTAGTAGTCCTCCATCTCCTGGTACAAATGCAGTAACTACTCTTCCATTCTTAACTAGTTGTACTCTAACACATTTTCTTATAGCAGAATTAGGCTGTCTTGCTTCTACTCCTACTTTCTCGAGGACGATACCACGTGCCATTGGTGCTCCTTCTAGAGGATCATATTTAGTTTTTAAGCCCAGCATTCTTATTTTGAATTTCCTCTCACTCCATCTGAATTTTAGTCTCTTCCTCCTTAACTTTCTAGCAGCATATAGTCCATTTGGGGCTTTTTTGCCTGGCACTTCTTAGTACCCCCCACACTTTATATAATAATCTACTTTATTTTTATTTCATCGATATCATAGTATCTCTTAAGTATCAGTCTTGCAAGTGCAACTTTCCTACCTCTTCTTCCAATAGCTTTTCCTTTATCGTTTGGATCAACCGTGATATAGAGGAGTTTTTTTCTTCCTCTCTCTATGAGTCTTGTATTTATTATTCGTGCAGGTGTAAATACGTTTTTCACAAATGCTTCTAGATTATCGGCATATTCTACTATATCTACATCTTTGCCTAGTACTTTTCTTAGCATATTTATATTTGATCCACGTCTCCCAATAGCTTTTCCTGCATCTCCAGGTTTTACAACGAATATTACTCTGCTATTCTCGTTATCTACTATACAGTCTCTAGCTGATGCACCTGTAATATCTTGTAGTAAGACGATATATCTCATTTCTTCAGCTGTTAGTTTAATCTCACCCATTATTTTCTACCTCATTGTTGCCTCCATGCTTCGATGAGATCAATGATACGTGATGCACCTGGATCAATTATAGCTAAACTTGCTACTGTGAAAGGCTTACCACATAATGCACCTAATTCTACGCTAGTTCCTGGGTAAACATATACAGGTATTTTGCTTATCTGTGCATAGTACATTATCTCAGAGACTATTTTCGGCGGTGTGTTCGAAGCAATAACAACAGCTTTTGCTTTCCCTAGTTTAACTAATTTTATTGTACGTTTACTCCCTAGAACAACTTCTCCTGTTTTAAGTGCATTAACAAGTTCTCTTTCAATATCTGTTACTTGGACTTGTGACACTACTACCACCTTATTCTCCTTCTTGTTTTTTAGTTACTGGCATCATCCTCACTTCAACCATACCAGTGCCAACACGTATTACTCCTCCAGCTATTACAGTTTCGGTTACACCAAGCATTTTATCTACATCTCCCTTGATAGCTGCTTCGAAGAAATTCTGTGACGTCATTTCAAATGCTGCTCTTGCGAATGGGCTTTCTTTCTCACCACTAACACCATGTCTTCCTATCTGTCTTACTTTACCAGTACTTGTCATTATATCTGCGACAAGAATTAGGTGGCGGATATCTACATCTAAGCCTTGTTCTTCTAGTACATCTTTCATTTCACGTATTAAAGCTTGGCGGGCAGCTTCGATACCTAGTATCTCTTCTATTTCGTGGATGTTGTTTGTATAGACTCTTGCAGAATCTACTCCTGGTACTTCTAGGACTTCTTTGAGATTACTGCCTTCTGTTACTAGATAGTACTCTATCCTACCTTCTCTCTCTATCGACTGAATAATTACTCTATTTATTTTCCTAATACCCTTAATCTTAGCATTTAGTATTTTTTCTCTCTTTTTCTGGAGATCGAGTAGACTAAATCCTTCCTTTATTGAGAGTAGGACATAGAGTGTTAGTGGATCTTTTGGATCTTCTTCTACTTCTCCGATTTTTAGCTTTTCTAGAACTTTTTTAACCTGGTCTACACTAACTCCTTTATCTTCTAGCATTAGTGGATCAAGTTTTACTGCTATTCTAAGATTAACTAGATCGATATCTACCTTTGAAACAATGTTAATAACACGTGTAAATTCTATCCTCTGTGCAACTTCGCGGGCTTTTTCTTCGCTGTATCTATGTTCTTCGTCGAGATATATGTACATAAGTGGTGTAGATGGTTCATGTCTTGCATCAACAAGTTCTATGAATCTTGGTAAGCCTAGTGTTACATTAAATTCACGTATACCTGCAAAGTGGAAAGTTCTGAGAGTCATTTGTGTACCTGGTTCACCGATAGATTGTGCTGCAACTGTTCCTACAGGTTCTCCAGGTTCAACTTTATTGTACTCATAATCTTGGATAACTTGTCTTATTATCTCACGGGCTTCTTCTACTGCTAGTCCTTTTTTCTTAGTGACATCTTCTAGTTTTTCTTCTAGTTCTCTATAGATTCCAATAGGTAGTCTATTCTTAGCTTCTTCTAGTTCTTTTCTTATTCTTCTTTTTAGTACTCCCCATCTATGTATAAGTTTAGGTTCTACTACACTCTCCACCCAATCACCCTCTCTATTACTCGATCAATATTAACTGCTTTTCCATGGGAGCTTTTCATAGGATCAATGCCATCTTCGCCATAGACAAATTGGACTAATTGGCCATGTGGCGTCCTAACTGTACCATCATATTCTGTTCTTAAGTCTTGGAGAGCATTTATTAGTCTTCTCTGCATATAACCACTCTGTGATGTTCTAACAGCTGTATCTACTAGGCCTTCTCGGCCTCCACCAGCATGCATAAACATCACTATTGGTGTAAATCCTTCATAAAAGCTCGAAATAACAAAACATATTACTTGTAAAATAAAATAATAAATAGCATTTTCTTTCCTCCAAACTAAAACAAAAGTAACAAGGTTTTGAATTAGGAATAACAAATGAACACAAAATTTAACAGTGAGCAATATATACAG
>JALTYD010000242.1 GCA_027046525.1 Pyrodictiaceae archaeon | reverse complement strand
ATTTATAGGTATAAGAGCAGGTAGTAGAGAGATAAGAAAATACGTACTAGAGAAAAAACCACTAGTAAATCTCTGCGGCCATATACACGAGTCAAGAGGTATAACTAGTCTAGGAGAAACACTAGTAGTAAATCCTGGTCCTTTGAGGAGAGGCTACTATGCAGAAGTACTAGTAGAACCGCGGGAGAAGAAAGCAGAAGCAGTACTGAAGAAGATATAGCTACTAGGCTATCTTCTAGACTTCTTTTGTTCGATCTCTCTAACATTAATTTCTATAAATCTATATATACGTATGACTTAATAGCTAGAATACTAGTACATGGAGAGTATATTGAGTAGTAGAGATGTAATAATCTCTACTACGGAGAAGCTCCCTGGCTATAAGATTGTAAAAGTCTTAGGAATTGTATCAGGTAGTACTGTTAGAGCTAAACATTTAGGTAAAGATATTGCAGCTGCGATAAGACATATCACAGGTGGAGAAGTAAAAGAATATACAGAGCTTCTTGCTCAAGCTAGAGAAATAGCACTAGAGAGAATGAAGGAGAAAGCTAGAAAACTAGGAGCAAACGCTGTTATAGGTTTTAGATTCTCGACATCAGCTATAGCAGGTGGTGCTGCAGAAATACTAGCGTATGGAACTGCTGTCGTAGCAGAGAAGGAGGAGGAGAAATAATAGTATCTATCTAGATGGCGGTACTAGATGGTTGAGAACTACTATGTTAGGAATGGAGCAGTAGCAGGTCTAATTGCTGGTATACTTACAGCTGTAATGGTATACCTAGATCTACCTACAGTAGAAGAAGTACTCGAAGAAGCTAGTAAGATAAGCTTTATAGAACAACCACTAGTAGTCAACAAAAAACTACTAGACCTAGTTCTCAAGCTATCAGGTATAATTGCATGTATATTCTTTGTACTTCTAGGAGTAGTATTTGGTGGAATACATGAATATTTAGATAAGAAGATGGGTACAAAGACAGCAGTACTACCAGCACTAATAGCTGGACTACTACTAGTAGCTCTACTCACAGTACCAAATATACTACTAGGAGGATCCCCACAGAAGACTATAAATAACCTCGTAGCAGGTGCTACGTATACTATAGCTCTCACAGTACTAGCAGAAATCAAAAACCCTAGAACTTTCAAAGAAGATATACTAAAATCTAGTGAAATATACTGATAGAGGAAATGAAGAACATAGTATAGAGAGTATAGCCGAGAAGAGAGGAAAAAAGCTAGTTTCTTAAGACTCTAACAGGCCAATTATCCTTTCTATTAAGTCTATTACTTCGTTAATAGTATTCACGATATGTTCAGCTAGTTCTTCATCGTCTTCAACTATCTCTAGTACGTCTTCTAGTATAGATTTAGCTTTTTCTAGCTCGCTGATAGCTTTCTGTACTTCTCCCTCACTTATATAGTCTCTAGCTTCTTCGACATGATCTTGTGCTTTATCGAGCTTCTCTTCTACAAGTTCTCTATCTAGTCTATCTGCTATCTCTTCTAGCCTCTCTAGAGTAGCTTCTATTTTCATTAATGCTTTTATTACTCCTTTGTGAGGAGGTCTCTGCATAGGCGGTGGAGGTGGTACTTGTTCTTCTAGGCCTTCTTCTATCCTATCTAGTATATTTTCTAGTCTATCTAGGTATCTCTCTATCATTCTCCACATCCCCTTCCTCTTCTCGAGAAATGCTTCGAATTCTCTCTTTGCTTTCTCGAGTGCTGTTCTTGCTTCTACTAGCTCTCTCAGTACATCTTCTTTAGATACTTCTCCACGTAGGTAGCCTATGTATGCTTTATGTGCTTGTAGTACTTCTCTACTTGTATTAGCT
>JALTYD010000241.1:838-9079 GCA_027046525.1 Pyrodictiaceae archaeon | reverse complement strand
CCCTATAAATATGGCCCCTATATTGATAGAATTACAATGCCAGTGATAAAGAACTATGACCAGAGAATACTAGCATTCGAAGCTGGAGAACTAGATCTCGTAGGTGTATTACCGAGAGACCTAGATAGGATAAGAGAAAATGTACCAGATGCACAGATAGTATTCACAGTTGGTTATACATCGCTAGGCTCTCTACACTTTAACACACAGCTCTGGCCTGTGAAGTACCCCGAAGTACGTAAAGCTATAGCACATCTCTACGATAGAGACAAGATTATATCAGAATCGCCACTGAGAGGAATAGCTGTGAAGTGTACGACAATACCACCACCAACAATGGGTGCATGGGTTAACCCAGATGCAGACTTCGAGAAACTATATCCTTATGATCCCGAGAAAGCAAAAGAACTACTCGACCAAGTATTCGATCAATGTGTTGGCCCCGACGGCAAGCCAGCATGGTGTGACCCTAACGAAGGCGGTAAAGTAGTAGAAATAGAGATACTATCACTACCAGAAGCTACTAGTCCAACATACTGGTGGATATCACAATACCTCAAGACAGAGATGGAGAATATTGGCTTAAGAGTAAAAATAGTCCCAGTAAGCTCTAGAGAGCTAGACGCTAGAATAGGAGCTGGTACTGCACAAGCATGGATTATAGGCTGGGGCCTCGGTAGAACACCACTATTCATGTACTACTTCTGGCATAGTAGAGAAATAAGACCTGGAGGATGGAACGAGTGGAGAGTAAACGATACGCGGATAGACAATCTCCTAGACAAATTCTACTATGCTAAGTCTATAGAAGAAGCAAGAAAATATGCTAAAGAAGCACAGAAGATACTAGTAGAAGAAATAGTTCCATGGATACCAGTCTACACAGGTGTAGCTATAACAGCATGGAGCGGCAAGATAGACCGTGATTCTCTCACACTAAGCTATGCACCACCACTAAAAGACCCAGTAGGACACTCGTGGTTCAACTGGAACACTATAAGATTCGTCGATAGGAAATTTGGAGGAACAATAAGATACTACTTCACTGTTGATATAACAACACTACACCCAGCAACATACCTATGGGCTACAGAGTCTGCAGCAATAAGCAGACTCTACGCATGGACAATGATACCAAGACCAGAAGACATCTATGCGGAGCCTAGAGTAGGACTACTAATAAAAGAATGGAGTCTAGAAGAAGTAACTCTAGAAGATGGTACAACGGCATACAAGTTTACTCTAAAGTTCTATGATAATATAAAGTGGCACGATGGCGAACGTATGACAGCAGAAGATTATGTCTACACAATAGTAAAGTTCGGTAAAGAGCTAAAGACTAGAAGATACTACGATCCATGGGTTGATAACATTATCAGAATCGAAGCAGTAGACGATACAACAGTAGAGATTGTACTATCCGACTATGGATGGGCAGATATCTACTCGATAACAGAGATGAGAGTACTACCTAAACATGTCTTCGAGAGATTAGCTAACCCGCTCGAAGACCCCTCACTACTACCACACCCAACAAAGCCAGGACTAACAGCTCTAATAGGACAAGGCCCATTCGTACTAATTAAGAGAGAAATAGCATATGCAGAAATGGTATGGTACCCAGAGTATATATGGAGACACCCTGAACGTACAGTACAGTTCGAAGCAGTAGAAATGCCAGACAAAGTTGACGCAAGAGTACCATTCACAATAAGAGTCACTCTAACAGACTACTATGGTAATCGTGTAACAAATGGCGAAGTACAAGTAGTACTACGTGGTCCAACAGTAGTAGGACCACTAGCAGCAACACATGTAGGCGATGGTGTCTATGAAGTAGCAGTACCTGGTCTCTCAGAAGGAACCTATAGTGTAGAGATAACAGCTTCAATGCCAGAAATGATGTGGAAGCTAACTAATACTATGACTAGACAACTAGCTGTTGGTGCTGTAGTAGGACCAGCACCAGGACCAGCACCTATAGAAGTAAAAGTGATAGAAGTAAAAGTACCAGGTATGCCAGAGCTCAAGCTATCAGTACCTGGTGCACCACAGATTCCAGCACCAACAACAACAGTGTCAACACCAACAATAGAAGTAAAACCTGTAGAAGCTGTAGAAGCAAAAGTCAATGTAACAGCAGTTATAGCACTAGCTATACTTGCACTAATAGCATCACTAGCAGGTATAGCATTAGTGAGAACAAAACCCTCCTAATTTTTTAGACTAGCTTCTCATATCTTCATCGTATTTCTATTTTAGATCAAAAATATCTCAGGATTTTCAGTTTTATCAACTACATTATTGCTAGAAAGTGGTCTACTAAGTTTCTTGAAGAAGTTTTTTAATGTATTCGTCTTTCTTCTGTAGTGCTGGGAGGAAGGTAATGAGCATAAGTTCTCACTTAGCGAAACTTGGAGTTAGAATGATAGTTACATACTTAGCAGTTATAGCTTCCTACTTCATTATCATCAGAGTGTTGCCTGTTCTAGCAGCTGGAGGAAATCCACTAGCTGACCCAGTTATAGCTGCTCTTAGGAGGACAGCAGAGGACCCCAGGTTTAACCTGTGGATAGAAGAAGCTATGAAGAGATTTGGTCTAGATAGACCATTATTCCCCGACCAGTTTATACTATACATGAAGAATACACTTTCATTCAATTTCGGTATATCTATCTTTACACAAAGACCAGTACTTAGCGAGATAGCTGTCCGTCTACCATACACATTATCTCTCTATACTATACTCACTATACTACCAATAACTATCGGCTACTACCTAGGTATTGTAAGTGCTCAGCACCGTGGCAAGAAACTCGATGCTGCTCTAACACAAGGAGCTATTATCTCCTACATTGTACCCTCCTGGCTAATACTACTACTCATATACTACTTCCTAGCATACCTACCTAAGAGACTATGGGGTATCTATATCTTCCCTCTACCAGTGAAACCTCCCTCGATAGAAGTAGCAGATATAGAGGCTTTCAAGTACCTCTTGTGGTACATGACACCACTAATAATGGCTGGTACACTAGCTTGGACAGGGCCATGGATATACTTCATCAGACAAATAGTAATCTCTGAGCTAGGAAGCGACTACTCTATGGTAGCTCTAGCTAAGGGCGGAGCACCACGCTATGTACTAAGGAAGCACGTAGTACCTAATGTTAGACCTCCACTCATGGTACAACTAGCATATGCAGTACCAGGTATCTTTGGTGGAGCACTAATATTCGAGATCGTAGGCAACTGGCCTGGAATAGCCTATTTCTCATACCAAGCTTTCCTCAACTGGGACTTCCCTGTGATGACAGCCTTCTTTGCAATCTCAGCAACACTAATAGTAGTATCTCTATTTGTCGCAGAACTCCTCCTCCTACTCCTCGATCCTAAAGCTAGAGCAAAGGGGTAGATAGAATTGGCTAGAGCTAGAATACGGACTACAACAGCAGTTAGAGAGAAAATCAGAAGCTTAAGAGACTTCCTCTCTATACTCTTCAAGAAGAAGAGTGCTATTGCAGGTGTAACAATAGTAGTATTCTTCACACTACTCGGTGGACTAGCAGACTACATAACAGAGTACTCCTATAGAGATACAGCTATTGCTGCTGATTTTGCCATGCCTTCATGGGCTGCACCACCAGATGTTCCTCGGAATGTAGACTTCTACTTCAAGACATTCAAGCTCCTAGAAAAGAAGGGAGATGAAACAGTAGAAGTAGAATATAGACAGCTCGAAGAAGGAGGAGCAGAAGTCATAATAACAGGTACTGGAGAAGCCAACATAGTACTGGCTAGCGAAGAACTACTAGAATACCCCTACAGACCAGCTAAATCACTATACCTAGAATCCCACATAACAGCAATAAATATTACAGAGAACATAGCATGGTACAATATAAAATTCGCTATCGAGAATATAGACCTAGTAGAACAGAATGCTACTCTAGAGATAGCAGAAGGAATAGTGATACCAAGAGGCTTCTATGTATTCTACGACGAGATAGGCCAGAGAATATTCACACTCTACCAGTATCTAAACGAGCCACTCAATAGGAGTATAGCAGCTACTCTACCCAATCCTATACTCAATAGGATACAGCCATATGTAGATATTAAGACAATGGAAGGACTAATAGAAGGTGTAAATGCTGCTAAAGAACTAGTACTAGAAAAAGATACTAGGCTAAGAATACTAGTAAATATAACATACTATTGTAACCCAATGGACTTCATGATCAGATGCCCTGAGAATGCAAGTCTACGAGTAGTAGTAAAACCTGTACATCTCTTCATCAAAGGTGATGCACATGGTATCCTAGGAACAAACTACATGGGCGCAGATGTATGGGCACAGTTTGTCTATGGAGCAAGATCAGCAGTAGTCCTCGGCCTAGCAGTATCAACAGCAATAGTAATCCTCGGCCTAGCAGTAGGACTAATAGCTGGCTACAAACTAGGAACTCTAACAGACCACGCACTAACATTCACAATAGACCTTGTATACTTCATACCACTACTACCAATGGTAATGGTAGTAGGAATAGTATTCGGTAGATCACTATACATAATCTACGCAGTACTCATACTCCTAGCATGGCCAGGAGTAGCTAGAACAGTCAGACACTGGACATCTACACTCAGAAGCAGCCTCTACGTAGAAGCAGCACGAGCAATAGGCGCTGGAGATCTCTGGATCCTAACAAGACATATAGCTCCACAAGTTATACCATACGTAGTATACAGTATCGTCATGAGCGTACCAGGTGTAATAGCATTCGAAGCAGGAATACAGCTAATAGGATTCGGAGACCCTGAAGCACCCACATGGGGTAGAATGATATCAGAATCCTACTGGGGAGGAGGCTTCCTCAACAATGCATGGTGGTGGATAATGCCTCCAATACTAGGCCTAGTAGGTATCTCAATAGGCTTCGCACTAATAGGCCTAGCACTAGACGAGATAGTAAACCCGAGGCTCAGGAGATAGGAGGCTCAGACATAGTGGCGAAAAAGAGAGAAAAAAGACAGAAACTCCTAAGAGAAAAAAAGACCAAACTCAGAAACAAGATAAAAACATACTCTCTCCTACTCATACTCTCTATCTCTCTAATAACACTACTATACTATACTAACCCAGAAATACCCATAGACGGGATCCTAGGAGCTAACAGGCTAGAACAACTAACTCATACTATATCCTACGAAAATATCCTCCTCAGAGCTACACTCTACAAGATAATAATGGAAAACTCTACCTGGGCAAGAGGAGCACAAGTAGGAGTAACACTACTAGTATCAAACAAAACACTAGACTACGGTATCTACAACTGGAGCCAAGAAAAAAACATAGTATTCGTGAAGAAGAATAGAACAGCTATACTAGAAGCAGATCAGAGACACACAATATACTTCATAGACAGTCTAACTGGTGCTACTATCCCAGTAGCTCTAGTAGACACTAAGTACAAATCAAGCTTCGACTCACTAGTAGAATACCCTCCCTTCCAGCTACACTTCGTCTTCTACCCGGATAAATGTAGACCAAGAATATCGATAGAGAACAGTAGAGAGACAAAAATACTAGTAAAACTCTACAGAGAAGAAAACAGAGAAACAAGATACGAGAGCTTTACATGTAGCCCGCCTAGCTGCGAATACATAGTCGATGGATGCTACACCGATGTAGAGATAGGTTTTGAAGCCACACTACTAAATCTAGTCAAACTCAGAGTACTCGGAGACAACTACTACCTCCTACTAGGGCAGAGTAATATACTAATCCTACTACCATCTCTCTTCTTCTTCCTCTTAGTACGTAGTATTGCTAAATATAAGAGGCTAATAAGAGAAACATAAAGTGGGGGTTTAACTCTTTGGTATGGGAAGTAGTAATCCCACTAGCTATTGGAATAGGCTTATTCATATACGGTCACTTTAACATACGTCTAAAACCAATCCTCATAGGTTTATCTCTCGCCTACCTCTCATTCCCTATATACTACACACTATCAATACTACCCATAAACTACTACGCGAGAATAGTACTACAGATTATTGCATTTATGGCAATATTCGGCTACCTACTCTATACTCTCACAAAACACATGGAGAAAATCAAAGAGGGGCTAGGTGATTGAAACACACAACTATAGCTGCATTCATAGTAGCACTCTTAACAATAGTCTTATTCTCTCTAGCTCTAGAACTAGTAGCTGGTAGAGTCGCAGGACTAGTACTAGCAGGAATACTCTCAGGTGCAATATATGCAACAATAGGCCTCAAATTTAGAACAAGCTCTGCTGAGCTCCTAATACTAGCAATAATAGCGAGTATCTTAGGATCAATAGCATACACTACTACTAGGTTCATAGCCTACGGAGCATACACTGAAAGAGCAACATCAATAACACTAACAGAATTCCTAACAATGACAATAAAATCAGGTGTATTCTTCGCAATACTCATAACAAGTATACTCTTCATAGCAATACCATTCCTAGCAGCTACAGCAGCAACAATACTACTAGCAGGAACAGACTAGAAGAAAACACTACTACAACTTTATTATACTCATAAGATCACCATACTGCTCACTAAACTCTCTAGTCCTCTTCTTCACAACCTCGTACACTCTAAGAAGCTCATCTACAGGAGAAGGATGATCATCAACTCTCAAGTTATACTCCCACCTAGGACTACTAGAAGCAACAAGAAGAGCAGCAGACTGCCTCCCCCTCTTATCACCACCAGCCTCCTCTCCGGCTTTCAAAGCCCTAAGAAGCCTAAGAGGAAACTCCAATCCTCTACTCTCCTTATAAGCATCAACCATAGCCTCTAAGACTCTAGGACCAGACAACATATTACCAGCAACTGCAAAATCCTTCTCAACAATATGGCCAAACCACTCAACACACTTACTACCACTATAACCATAAACAGTATACCTATCAACACCAATAACTTGTCTCCACTCTCTATGAGGATCCTCACTAAGCAAAGCCTCAAGCGCCGTATCTACTCTAAGCCCAACTTCTACAAGCTTCAAACCCAGACGCCCAAGATCAACATTGACAAACGACTGAGTCGAAATAGCAGCTACACCAGGAGCAGCATGAGGCGCTAAAGCACCCACTGCTGGCGCAGCAGTCGATACAGCAACACCAAAATCACCACTAACAGGATCTCTAGCAACTATAGAGAAAGTACCAATAAGAAAAACACTACTCATAACAATCACCCCAGACAAACTCTATATACTAAACCTATACACCAGACACTATAAAATTACTCAAAACCATCAACTCTATACTTCTCAATAGCTTCTTCAACCAACTCTCTATTAGCACGTAACACATCCCAATAACTCACACTAACTCCTCGAAGAACACCCTCAACAACAACAGGCTCACCAGCAACAAAAACCCACCTAGGCAACACACCACCCTCTAGAACCCTACCAAGCTCTTCATCATAACCCACAAAATCACCACTATAATCAACCATATACGCTCTATAGCCACCCACAGTAGCTCTCTCCAAAACCTCCTCCAACCTACCACGATAAACTCTAAGAAACACAGGAAGATGCCTAGCTACACTACCTAGCAGCAGAGGCCAATCACTCCCAAACCCATCAACCCCATCTAGACTCCCCCTAGTCCTACCATACAATACTAGATTAGAAACTGGACAAGCTATACAAGAAACACCTCGAGGAGGCCCATCATCAATACAATGCACAGCTACAATCCTAGCAGGCCTAGGCCCACCATCAATACTCCTCTCCAACAAATACGATTCAGCTCTACCCTCACTAAGATGAAGCCCAAACACACCACCATACTCAGCAGCAATCCTCAAAGACTCCAATAGACTCCTAGAACTAGTAGTCCCAAGACTATGTACAAAAACACCAACTCTAGCAAGCCCATCACTCAGAGGTATCCTAAGCCTCTCAACCTCCTCACCAATACTCTCTATAGAAGGCCACCCCCTCCTATCAATAACCGTAGGCATAAACACAACCCTAGGCCTCACAGGCAGAGACAACCACCCCCGCACATTAGCAGCAAATCTCCCAGTCACAGCAACAAATGTAACACCCTCAAGCAAACTCCTAGCAAAAACAATCCTTGCAAGCCTAGCAGCAAGCCCTAAATCAGATCTAACTCTAGCTTCATCAACTCTAAGCCTCCTACCACGAAGCCACTCATAACTATCTCTCCACTTAACCCC
>JALTYD010000241.1:0-828 GCA_027046525.1 Pyrodictiaceae archaeon | reverse complement strand
CACAAGACCAACATCCACCACTTGAGGATGCATATGCCCATCACTAAAACCAGGTACAAACAAAGTCTCAAAATAGAGATCCTCGCGGAAAGGAATCTTGAAACCCTCTACAACCCTCCCATACACAACAGCAGTATCAGCCTCTATATACCCCACTACAACCCACCTAGCCTATCAACAAACAACTAGCACAACTACGCAGAACAACTCTTTAGTTATACCTACTACTCCTACAACTTCCTTATAAGCTTCACCCAAAACACTACTACAACAACTAGACCCAGAAAATACAAGAAGCTACACTTATAGCTAGTAGAACAAGCCTATATATAGTGGAGGTGCAACACCCCAAATGGCCCTATTCATAATACTATCAAAACTAACCCAAAAAGGAGCTGAAACACTATTCGAAAACCCAGACCGGGTAAGAGAAGTAAACAAAGAACTAGAAAGAATGGGAGTAAAAGTACTACACCAATACCTAGTATTCGGCGACTTCGACTTCCTCAACATAGTAGAAGCAGAAAACGAAGAAAGACTCGCAAGAGCTCTAATAAACCTCAATATGCGTGGAACAATAAGAACAACAACCTATAGAATCATGGAACTAAGCAGACTACTACGAATGCTCAAAGAAGCAAAACTAGAAAGAGAAAAGAAAATCCCCAAGAAGGAATAACAATATACAAATAAACCCACTAGTACACTAACTAGTACATACACAAATACACTAGTTCCATAAAAACAACAAAAAAATATTTAGAAATTTTTTACCCACAAAAAAGACAAAAATACCTAGCTAAAAACCCAGAAAAATAGAAGAAAAAC
>JALTYD010000240.1 GCA_027046525.1 Pyrodictiaceae archaeon | reverse complement strand
AGACTAGTTATTTTCTTAGCTATTCTCTTTACATTCCCTTTTTCTAGATTCTTTGCTATCTCGTTAGGTGAAACTAGCTTTTTCCTTCCTGTTAGTTTTTGAGTAAAACTAGCTATTCTCCTAGCTGTTTCATCTAATCTATCTTGAGCCACTAAGCTTAGGCTTTCTTGAAACTCTTTTAATAGCTCTGAAAGTTTTTGTATTTTTTCTCTAATTACATTATCATCGATTATTTCAACTAGTTTTTCAGTCTTATTTTCGTATAATAGAATACTAGCTGATTTTGCATCATAGAGATACTTTACATGCATAGCCTCAGAGTACCATTCTGATTCTAGTTCAGCTAGTATAGGATTTTCTTCACCATCTCTTCCTAGAAAAGCTATATATGATCTCTCAGTAAGACTATCTCTAATATTCTCATATAAGACTCTAAGAGGTTTAGTACTAACTAGCTCTGGAATATCTATCTCGACGAGTTTTTTAGAACTAGACCATGTGTATAAATTCCCACTAGGATCTCTTGCTAATAATAGATATAATTTGTAAGACTGGTAATCGTCACCTATAGGATATGGTGGTTTTGTTACAGCAGGCTCAGGGCCCTTTAATACAAAATTAAAAGTCCATCCTCTAAATTTTTCAAGCTTATCGTAAATTCCTTCTTCTCTGGCTAGCTTATCTGCTACATATACAAATGGATTGACAATATTTCCGTATTCTTCTGTAGTTAGTCGACGCTTATCGAAAAACATGTTATGTAAGACAAACTTTGTTGCAAACATCCACCTACCCAAGATCTCATCGTAATATGCTATTAGGTGCCATCCATCTATTCTCTTAGTAACTTCTACAGGTACTTCTCCTCCATACTTAGCAGGATCTAGCCCTGGTCTCTTACTATAGCTTAGAACCTTATTCATAGGATAAGCTAATAATTTAATTGGCTCATCTTCTCTAAAGAGTATAATAGTACCAGTAGCGTGCATAGCTATCGGGATAGTCCTAAAGGGAACTCTACGATTCCATACATATATACATACATCATAATCTGAAACACTACTACATCTTCTCTCAATATATTTCCCCATAACTTGCCTATATCTATCCATAAATACATCTAGCTTCCTAGTAGGCTGACCTAGTATAGTACTAACTTCTTTAACTTCTTCTTCTGGTAGATCTTCTCCTAGTACATAAGCTCTATACCATATTCTCTCTACATACATCACTCTATTCAACGTTGCTCTCCATATTATCATAACTATGTAGTAGTTTTTAGGTATAAACTAGGAGACAAAACTTTACACCACCTAGTAGTATTCCACCTCTACGAGGGAGTATTAATGGAGTTACCTCCACCACGTACTTCGCCTTCTTTTTCTATAGCTATACCTTCATCAGTAATTGCCGAGGCAGCAGACCTAAGAGAAAAAACACGAAAAATAGGATATATAGGGAGAGCAGCTGCTATCTTCCGCGTAGAGGAAATAGTAATTTACATGGACGATAATATACACAATCTAGAGCTAGTATATAATGTACTAAGATACCAAGAAACACCACCTTATCTTAGGAAGAGGCTAATACCTCGTATAAGAGAACTCTCTGAAGTAGGAGTTCTACCACCACTAAAAACACCTCACCATCTAAAATTTAGCTTAGATAAAGTATCAATAAGAGAAGCTGCTATAATAAAGAGAATAAAAAAAGGTTATCTACTAGATCTAGGCTTAGAAAAACCAGGTTACCTAGAGGCTAAAGGACCTCTACCTAGAAGACTAACTGTTGAGATAGTTTCTGAAAATGATAAGTACTTTAGAGTTAAACAAATTGATCCTAGAAGGA
>JALTYD010000239.1 GCA_027046525.1 Pyrodictiaceae archaeon | reverse complement strand
CTACTATCTTATTAAGCTTACCTAGATCGAGAATAATACAACACTTATGGGGGAAGACTGCGCCAGTAACACTAGAACCTCCACATCTAGGTACTATACAGCCACCTGTCTTCAGAGAAGCTTCTACTACTCCTATAACTTCATCTATACTCCTAGGCGATACTACTGCTAGAGGCTTAGGAAGATCATATTCTTCGCGTAGTAGAAGGAGTGTAAGAGGCCACATATCTAGTATCGAAGACCAGTTCTCTAGGTCTATCTTCTCTATTTTCTCTATCTCTTCTGGCTCTCGAACAATATCTCTTCCAACAATCTTCTGTATCTCCTCCAGAAGCTTCTCCGACCTAGAGCAGTAACTAGCTTCTCCCATAGAGCAACTACACCTCTAGGAATAATCCTCTCGTATCTAACCCTAGTATACTCTGTACTATGTTCATAGAGAAACTTTTCTTCTACAATCCCAGAAGCAATAGCTGCTAAAATAGCTACTCCTAGAGAAGAATCACTCTTCTCTCTAGCAACTAGTACTTCAGAACTAGTAGCTGAGGATACACCATCTACAACTCCTCTAAGCCTAGCAAGACCTCCAGAGACTCTAATACTATTAGGAGCACCTAGTCTCTCTACAAGTCTCTCATATATACTAGCAACACCGAGACTAATACCTAAGACAACAGCACTAGAAGCCTCCTCGGGCCCGAGAGGAAGCACAGAACCCAGCCAAGTAGGCTCTAAGTATGGCGAGAATGGGCTTCTAAGCCCTGAAGGCATAGGTAGTACTAGAGCTCCTGCACGATACCACCTAGCTCTATCGAAGACCTCATAGCCCCATCCAAGCTTCTCAGCTAGATACTCTATGTATAGTCCTACACCTGCGAGAAATCCTTCAACACCATAGATACGCTTAGACTCTGTATATAGTACTAGGAGTGGAATAAGTCCACCACCAGGACTAAGTACAAGCCTACTACCAGTACAATAGTCTAGGAAGAAACCAGTACCTAGTGTAGCTTTAAGACAGCCTTCTTCTAGACAGCCTAAGCCGATAACACCAGCCTGCTGATCAGCAATTATAGGTCCTACATCTATACCTTCTATCTCTCCTACAACTTCTGTATGGTAGAAAAACTCTGGGAGTGGGAGCCAATCAAGCTCAGCAATTCTAGCAACTAAACCTATCCTAGAAAGACTACCAGGATGTACTAGTCCACTGAGAGCAGAAGAAGCTGGATCAGCAAGATACCTACCAGATACTCTATAGGATATAAATCCATCTAGACTCCATAGAAATCCTTCTCCTCTCTTAACAACTTCTCCAACAACAGGATCTTGTCTAGTGAGAGATAATAAGAGGAGTAGAGGAGAACCAGGCATAAAAACTTTCCCAATAACTGGTAGCCTAGAAGCTAGTTTGAGCAAGACAGGAGCTCTATCGTAGTAGAATAGACTCCTCTTATCAAGCCAGGTAATAATAGGTGAGAGTGGTGATCCATCTCTCCTCCAAGCTATAATAGAGCCTCTATATACTGAAACACCAATTATAGCTGCATTTTTCTCACGAGCAACTCTAGCACCATGTCTAATTATCTTATAAACTACTTCAGGATCTTGTTCTGCTCTATCTGCTTCTACTCTTAGTCCACTACTATACTCTTCTCTATGTACTAGTTCTAGTTTATTACTATGTACTCTATATATTGATACTTTACTTCTACTAGTTCCTATATCTACAACTCCTACTATATTCTTCAAAGTAGGAATACCTTGTTCTAGTTGTTATCATTAGGCTTCTCGTATTATATATTATATAAGGTAATACCTAGTTTTAGATATACAAAAATAGTATATAATCGTAGTTATAA
>JALTYD010000238.1 GCA_027046525.1 Pyrodictiaceae archaeon | reverse complement strand
ATTCTTCAGAGAACCGATAGATATAGATGATCTCTTAGTCCTAGTTAGTCATATTAGGCCTTTGAGTAGAGTCTATAAGCCGCGGAACGAGCTCATAAGTAGACTACTCGAGCCATCTAAGCCATTCATAGAAGTAGGTAGTATATATCCTAGCTGGAGACATAAGCTCTACTTCGGCATCGAGAAGCTACTAAGACAAGGACTACTCGTTGTAGGTGGTGTTGGTACTGGTAAAACAACTACTATACTAACAATCCTAGTGAGACTTATAAGAGAGATAAAAAGATCTGGAGGTAGACCTCATATACTCATTATCGATAAAGATGGAGAATATGGTTCAAAAGAACTAGTAGAAGAAGCAGAGAGCCTAGATGGCTACCTACACATACACGTAGACAATATAGAAGAAGAAATAACAGAGGTAGAGGAATATACTAGAAGACTACTAGAAGTCCTAGGCTATTATGATAGGAGAACTAAAGAAGCAAAAGCTATAGTATCTGCTACGAGGAGAGTCTTAGAGAACATAAGACCTCCCTATACACTAGATCCAGTCTGGGTCGAGAAACATATTGTTCCAAGCATAGAAGGCGACTACAACCTAAAGATAGCTGTAAAGAGGAAGATAGAAATCTGGAAGAAGAAGCCTAGAGGAGATACAAGAAGCTCATCTGAGGAGCTATACACACCTTCATCTGTAGTAGAAGAAACAGCTAGGAAGACAGTAGTACATATAGATTTATCAGCTAGTCGTAGTCTAGACAGAGCACTAAAGATTCTAAATACTATCCTAAGACTAGCCTACGAGAGAGTACTGAGAGATGAAGAATATGGTCTACTCCTAGTAATAGATGAAGCACACTTATATGCTCCAGAATCTAGAGGTGTCTCTATAGCCTCAGAAGAAACTACAAGATCTATGAGAGATACACTACACTTAATAGCAACTACTGGGCCCCGTAATGGACTTACACTCTTTGTATCAACACAGAGACCAAGTCTGATAACCAAGACAATAACGACTCAGACAGGCCAGAATATCATAGCTCATAGAGTCGAAGATGTTGATTTAGCACGTATAGAAGAGATAATGGGGCCTATTGCTAGAATGACTAGACTCCTACCCAGAGGATGGGCTATAGTCAAAGGTCTTGCAGCAAAGACTAGAGAACCACTAATAGTACGTATATCGCCAGAGACTACTCCTACTAGTATGGGTAAAACAGCATACTATAGATGGCTAAATAGCACTAAGAATAGATAAATAGATAGTAACTCCTACCCTCCCCCAATAAGCTACTATCTACCTATACTACGTCTCCATAGGCGAGTAAGAACTAGTCCTACTAGTACTGCTACAGCTACACCTACTACTAGAGCTAGAGATCCTCTTGTACGCTCTCTTTCTGGCGTAGTAGTTTCCGGTGTAGTAGTGGTAGACTCTGTAGTAGTGGGGGTAGTAGTTGTTGTGGTTGTTGTAGTATTCGATGTAGTACTAGTGGTGGATTCTAAGTCTACTACTATAGCTCTATAAGTCTCTGAGTATGCTATATTACCAATATTATCTATAGCTACTACTAGGTACTCGATAGTAGATCCTCTCTTCTGCCCAGGGATTGCAGCTCTATACGGTTCTTCGCTGAAACCATAACCGCCTACTGGCTCAACAACATATCTCCTAGCTAGCTCCATCTCTTTATAGCTCCACTCTCCACTATCTACTCTATAGAGTAGTAGTACTCTGTAGATAGCACTCTCTTTGTCTACAACAGTAGCTTCAACTAGTAGTTTTTCTCCTTCTCTTATCTCTCTAGATCCTGATACATCGACAATAACTGGAGGATTATTATCAGTAAAACTCACTAGTGTTTGGATACTTCTATCTATCGAGTAGACTATATTTATTCTACCTCTAGCTACTGAGATAGAGGGGCAGAAGACTTCTTCTCCTCTGAATACTTTTTCGTCGAGTTTTGTACTCCCCCTCCATAATATGTATATCTTTGCGTATTGCCCTGTACGAATAGGGAGTATAACGAGAGGCCCAGCTATAGCTGGTTGACATACAAGCCCTTCTTCTACGTAGAAAGTACTAACTATAGACCCAGAATCTCTCGATAGTACTACTAGGCCTCTCTCCTCGCCTAGCATCTTAGCAGCATAGACATAGCTTCTATCAACAGCTAGTAGAGAATCACCATTAACAGTACTTGCAGCACCAACATCTCTGCTCCACAAGACTTCCCCACTACTAGATAATGCTACTACTCTCCCACTTGCATCAGCAAAAACTACTATTCCATTAGAGTACTCTGGTGTACTAACACCTGAATTATGTCTATAGACCCAGATAGTCTCTCCAGTAGTAGCATTGAGTGCATAGAGGTAGTAGCTATCTTCTAGAGATACATATAGTATGCCATCCCCGTATGCTAATCCTCTAACAAATCCTCTCTCTTCTATAGTTGACGACCATAATAGTTCTCCATCCTCGGAGACACAGTATATTGTTCCATTCATAGTACCAACATATACTCTACCATTAGCGACTACTATGTTGGAATAAGTAGCTTCACCTAGCTCTGTAATCCATAGTACAGCTCCACTCTCCCTATCTATAGCGATTAGCCTAGAAGGACTACCTTCTCCAGAATCTGTAGCTACGTATACAGCTTTACCTATAGCATGTGCTAGTACAAGTCTCCAGAGCCCTATTGCTCTCCACTTAGAGACTGGCTGGAGAGGCCTTATTGCTCTCGCGTGTAGATCGTCGAAGAAGACTTCAACACCCCATAAGAGTTCTCCACTACTACTATTTAGTGTATATACACCCTCTCCATCGGCAAGCACTATTAAGTCTTCATCTACGAGAGGTACTGCGAGTACTCCACCAATATTAGTAGTTACATTAACTCTATACAGTTCATCTAGGATACGTGGTGCTGGTGAATCTGTATAGTAGTTACTAGCTGGGTTACTCTTTACAAGTCTCCAAGTATATTTTTCGAGGATAGGCTTATGGTCAGCAACTATAGATTCTATAGAGTCTCTATCACTATATACGATACTAGTACCTAGTGCTCCTACTAGTATAGCTACTAGGAGGAGGGATACTAGCTCTATATACTCCACTATATACACCGTTGTGGAGTCTAGGCTATACAATATTCTTGTAGTAGACAAGCTAGTATAAAAATATACTTCTATACTCTGAGACTATAATGATACATGGTGTAGTGAGTACATATACTTAATTACTATAACTAATTTTTCACCAACTATGCGGGGATAAAGAATACCTTGAGCTCTACAAAACTCTACTCTACTAGAGAAGTAAAACTGCTAGAACCAGGTTCTAGAGCTAGAGTAAGAGGATGGGTATACAGACATAGAGATCTAGGTGGTAAAGTCTTTATTGTTGTTAGAGATTCAGAAGGTATTCTACAGATGATTGCATCTGAAGCATATACACCTAGAGAGTACATTGAGGAGGCAAGACGTGCTACTATAGAATCAAGTATTATTGGAGAAGGAGTAGTTGCTAGAGATCCACGTGCTCCTGGAGGAGTAGAGCTGCGATTAGAGAGATTCGAGATAGTAGGATTAGCGAGCGATTTCCCGATAAAAGGTGGAGAGAGTATAGACTACCTACTAGATATCCGTCATTTATGGATACGTAGTAGAAAACTAACAGCAGTTATGAAGATAAGAGATACTATACATGGTGCTTTTAGAGAATTCTTCAAATCTCGTGGCTTCTGGGAAGTAAGCCCGCCTATGCTTACACAAGCAGCTGTAGAAGGTGGAGCTACTCTATTCAAAGTAGACTTCTTCGGGAGACCAGCATATCTTACACAGAGTGCTCAACTATACCTCGAAGTCCTCATTTATAGCCTAGAGAAGGTATGGACACTTGCTCCTAGCTTTAGAGCTGAGAGGAGTAGAACACGTAGACATCTCTACGAATACTGGCACCTCGAAGCAGAAGAAGCCTGGGTCCACATGGACGGCGAGATGAAACTAGTAGAAGACCTAGTAGCTTATACTACTAGGCGTGTTCTAGACGAAAAACTCGAAGAACTAAGCTTCTTAAAGAGAGATACAGAGAAACTAGAACAAGCTACAAAACCTCCCTATCCGAGGATAAGATACGAAGAAGCTATAGAGCTTCTACGTAGGAAGGGAGTAGATATAAACTATGGTGATGATCTAGGAGCTGATGAAGAAAGACTACTCACAGAGTATTTCGATACACCATTCTTTATAACACATTTTCCACTAGAACTAAAAAGCTTCTATATGAAGCCTGACCCGCATAATCCTCGAGAAGCACTTGCTTTCGACCTACTAGCTCCAGAAGGTATAGGAGAGATTGTAGGTGGTAGTGAGAGAGAAGACGACTACGAGAGACTACTAAACTCTATTACGTCCAGAGGCCTAGACCCGAAAGACTACGAGTGGTACCTAGATCTACGTAGATATGGTAGTGTACCTCACAGTGGTTTTGGGCTAGGAGTCGAGAGATACATAATGTGGGTAGCAGGACTCGACCACATAAGAGATGCTATACCATTCCCACGGTTTAGAGACAGACTATATCCATGAATATCTTAGAGTTTCTCGGCAGCTATTTCTGACCTAACTAAATCTAGTACTTTTTCTATAGATAGTTCTCTTCCTTTGATAACTTTATTACCTACTATAACTGCTAGTCTACCTCCTAGTCTATACTTTACACTGTAGAGTAGCCCTGTTAAGCTATCCGCACTAACTACCGATATACGTACTGGTAGTTTTTCACTAGTAATTCTCTTAGTAAGTTCTTCGAGGAATAACTGGTTCTCCCTAATAGATCTAGGATATTCTCCTATTTGGCTAGCTGGATAGTTAGGAGAACATTCTAGGAGGTAGTCTCGTGTACAACAAGGTGCACACATATTGTAGATAGTAGGAAAAATACCATAGACTATTATTTTTACAGGCTTAGTAGCTGCCACGTATCTATGCCTCTACTCTTAATTCTTCTAGGAAATCAGGTTTATACTCTAGTAGATCTTCTGCGAGTTTTGCTACCATCTCTACACCAACTACTTCTCTGGGATACATTGGTAGATATGCTACTACAAGGCTCCCTAGATCACGCTCTATTATCTCCATGTAGTGTAGTTGTTCTCTGTACTTGTTCTTGATATATGCTGTTGCATCTTCTGCTTCTCCAAGTTTTCTCTCTATTATCTGGTTTACAACTACTCCTCCTACAGGTATATCGTAGGCTCTAACCATATTTATGAATCTTTTAACAACAGCTATTGGTAGTGAGAGTGGTAGTGTTACGAAGAAGAATGCTGTTTCTTCAGAGTTGGTTAATATCTTCCTTACTTTCGAGAACTTCTCATTCATACTTATTAGATCAGCCATTAATGGATCTTTCTTTATCTCCTCCATGACTTTTTCTTTCCTAAATGAGAGTTGTACTCTTAGTGATAGTGCTTCTTTTCTACTCTTAATCATCCTAGCAAGCCATAGACCGTATATCTTACTGAGACCTATTAGTCTAACAGCATTTGCTACAGCAGCTGTATCAAAGACTATTCTATCGAAGTTTTGTGCTTCTTGTAGAACAATATCCATCATTTTATCAAACATAGCTGATTCCTGGAAGGCAGGATTAGTTGTAGCTATTTCTATGAAGGGTTTAGGGTCTAGAGGTATATCAGCCCATTTTAAGAACTCTTTGAGTCTACGCGCGATATTCTCTTTATATCTCTCGACTATATCGTCTATCTCGACTTCTATAGCATATAGATTTTCTACACCTTCTACTCTCTTTATAACTCCTCCAGTTAGATCTTGTGCGAAGAGACTAGATAGTGAGTGTACAGGATTGAGTGATGCAAGTAGAGTTTTTTCTCCACTAGATGCAAAATAGTATGCAAGTCCAGCAGCTACTACTGTCTTACCTACACCACCTTTACCGCCAGTAAACATATATCTTAGTGTCTTCTTCGAGAGTATATCTCTAAGCCTATTCATAGATATGATCCCTCCTACAATTCTATCCTACTCTTCATGAGGTGTTCTGATACTAGCTTGAGCATCTCGAAGCCTTTAGGTTCTCTATCAAAAGCAGGTATAACTGCTACTATGTATTTACCGAACTTCTCTTTTATTTCTTCTAGGTATTTCTGCTGTGAAACTACTTTGTTACGTAGAAATTCTGGAGTCTTTGGATCATCTAGGAGTTCTCTAGGGTATACCTGGTTTACAACTACGCCAGACATTCTTATCCCTAGTGCTTCGAACATTTCTAGTGCTCTCTCTGTATCTAGTATAGCCATTTTCTCGGGTACAAGTACCATGAAGAAAGCTGTTTTCCTAGAATCTGTTAGTAGTTCTGTGAAGAAGCTCATCTTCTTCTTAATCTCTAGGAGTTCTTTTAGTAGCTCATCTTCTTCTACTCTCTTACCTCTGAGTGTTGCAGCAACAGCTTCGTATTTTCTAGCTTCTTCTCTAGCTTCAGTTATCTTATCTACCCATTTTGCTAGAATCTCTGCCATTGCTACCATTCTAACACCATGTCCAAATGGTGGCATATCAAATACGTAGAGATCGTATTCTCCTCTGGCGACTAGTTCAGCCATAGCATCATATGTTGCTGATTCATACATTGCTGGCTCAGCTGATGCAGACTCTATATATTCTTCTACTTCTTCTGGGAGTTTATCGAGTTTATACATATCTAGGATTTTACGTTTAACTTCTTCTTGGTATTCTTTTATTCTTTTGTCAGCATCAATCTCTACGACGAAGAGATTAGGTACAATTTCTATTTCTCCTTTTCCAAACAAGTCTCTCTCGAATATATCACTAAGACTAGCTTGTGGATCAGTACTAAAACATAATACTCTTCTCTGCTGTACAGTAGCCATATAGTATGAGAGAGCTGCACTACAAGTAGTCTTTCCGAGTCCTCCCTTTCCAGCGAATATAACTACGCTGGTCTCAGGGTTCTTCTCGAAGTACTCGAGTAGGCCAGTCAATAAGAAGTACACCTCTGTCTAGCTTGTTATTAGGTCTGTAAAGTCTCTCTCTCGGAACATCCTCATTTTCCATGCTTTAATATTAGGTACTACATATGGTAGTAGTTTAAGAGAATAGTATGGCGGGATTATCGGGAACCCGAGCATATCTCCTAGTGTCATTAGCATAAATAAGTGCTCCATGTACATCCTAGTCTTTAAGAATGCTGTAACACTACCGTGGACAGCCATTCCATAGAGTACACCTTTTATTCCACCTTCTCCTTTCTTCTCTTTTTTCTCACTACCTATTAGGGGCACTCTTTCACACCTACACTAAACCCACTATCTTCAAGTGGGAAGAGAAAGTAAGTAGTGTATAAAAAATCCTTAGGTATGTGATTCGTTATGTTTCTTTAGCTAGATATGATTTGTATAGATAGTAGGTCATTATCAGTCCTAGTATTATTAGTGCAAAACCAACAATAACGAATACTACGTTCATCAAGAATGCAGCTGTAGGATACTGGTTTAGTGGAGGATTAGCAAATAGTACTCCTACATCTCTAGTAGCTAGGTATTCTTTTACTCTAGTTATGTATAGGTAGGTCTCCCAGCCTAGTGCTGAGAGAGTAACGATTATCATGAAAGTTGCTGGTGCTAGTGCGTAGAGAGATGGTTTCTTCATCCTAACAACAATGATAGCTACTAGCATTAGAGCTAGACCTGCTAGTAGCTGGTTAGAGCCGCCGAAGTATATCCATAGATTATACCAGCTACCTGATAGTGCGAATAGTATCGGAATTAGTAAGCCTGTAAATGTTGCAATATATTTGTTCCCTAGGAAGCTTAGAGAGCCTGTAAAGATTTCGCCAGAGAATACTCTCCAGTATCTAGTAACTAGTGTCTGTACAGTAATAGCGTATATTACTAGGAATAATGCATAGAAAGACTTCCAAATAGCAGGATCAATACCTAGATATGCATGTGATAACCTAGTAGCACCTGCTACGAAACTAGCAGGTTTACCACCTATCTCTGTAGGTGCGAGAACCATGTAGGCTGCTAGTGCTGCTAGTGCTAGCATACCTTCTGTTAGCATAGCACCTGCTCCTACTGGTCTAGCATCTGTCTCAACATCTAGCTGCTTCCCAGTACTCGATGTTGATACTAGAGAATGCCACCCAGAAATTGCACCACACGCTATAGATACAAATAGTACTGGGAAGAGAGGCCCAACAGCTTCTGGGAAGAATGTCTTAAAAGCTGGCTGTTGTAGTTTTATACCAGTTGCAGGTGTTAATAGAGCACCTACAATTATAATAAGTACACCAGCTATTGCTGGGAAAGCACTAACAAAATTCATAGGCGTAATAAATGTAGGCATTGGAGCTAGTGATGCAACTGCTAGTATAACTGCTAGTACGATCATCCAGAATGCATGTGTAGTAGGTCCTAGGAAGTCTTTAGGCGGCCAGTTGACATATGCACCAACTAGTATAGATACTATAACAGCTACTATAGCAAAACCAGTAACAGCATAGATATTTGCCTGCATCCTATAGAGTAGCTGCCCGATAATTATCGAGAATACTATTATTAGTAGAGTTGCTAGGAAAGTACCAGGGAAGACATTCCAGAACAACGAGATGAGATAGATAAATACAGCTGATATTATTAGTAGATAGAATAGTAGATAACCTAGTAGTATCTTACGAGGCCTATCACCAACATATTGGTAGACTAGAGGACCCATAGAACGACCTTCATTCCTAACAGTTATCATAATAGTACTATAGTCTTGTACCCATCCAATAAACATGTTACCAAGTATTATCCATATTAGAGCTGGTAGCCAGCCGTATGCTATAGCTATAAATGGTCCAAGTATAGGACCTAGAGCAGCAATACTCTTAAACTGGAAGCCATAGAGAACACTACGACTCACTGGGAAGAACTCTACACCATCCATATACATATGCGCTGGTGTTGTTCTCTCTGGATTAGCCTCCCATATCTTCTGGTCAACCCACTTACTATAAACAAAGTATGTTATTGCATAGGCTATGAGAGCGCCTAGAACCCATAACGATGGAGTCTCTAGTATACTAACCATGATAACCCACACCTAAAACACTATTA
>JALTYD010000237.1 GCA_027046525.1 Pyrodictiaceae archaeon | reverse complement strand
CTAGTACCGCCTGCTCCTGCTACATCAAAGAATCTTATACCATTCTGGTAGAGTAAATAGGCAGTTTCCATATCTATACCCTGACCTGTTTCTTTCACTATGATAGGTATTCCCAGTCCTAACACTATCTCTGATAGCTTTGTTATTGAATTACTAAAACTGATATCTCCCTCTGGCTGGAAGATTTCTTGCGCTATGTTTAGATGAATAGCTAACGCGTCAGCATCTATCATATTGATCGCTTTTTGTACTTCTTCGATACCATATCCCTTAGCTATTTGTGGTAGTCCTAGATTAGCAATTATTGGTATCGAGGGAGCACATTCTCTCGCGATTCTAAATGTATGTGAGAGACTGCTATCCTCTATGGCAGCTCGTTGACTGCCAACTCCCATAGCTACTCCAATTTCCTCCGCTGCTCTAGCTATAGCACAGTTGATTTTAGCAGCTATTTCATGCCCTCCGGTCATACCAGTGATAATTAAAGGTGCTGATAGTTTCTTATCCAGAAACCGTGTAGAGATATCTATACTCTCGAAATCTAGTTCGTGTATAGCGCTTGGGATAAATCGAATATGCTCGAGCATTGTTGTAGTGTTGCTGTATTCGATAGGACTATCTAAGACTATTCTTATATGATCTAGTTTTCTAGGTGGTGTGCTCATGGTTCAACACACTATAACTCTATAAGAGTTAAAGGCACGTCTTCGTTCTTTAATGCTCTGTAGAGAAGATCTTTTTTCAAGCCATTAACTACTATAATATGTTTTAGAGAAGTACACTTGATTTTCTTGATTGCCGTGAGTTTTCTTTCCATACCACCTGTTACATCTATTCCTTTGTTTACATCCTTGGCTTCGCCGATTAGGGATTCTAGACAGTCTATATGTATTTTCCTAATAAGCTTCATTTCTGAATCATATATTCCATCTACATCTGTTACGAATACAACCAATGTAGCCTTAGCATGACATGCTGCTTCCAGGGCTAGTTCATCCCCAGATACTATGCAAAAACCCCACTCTGAGTTACATGGATAAATATCACCATAGATTAAAGGAACAGTATTCTTTGAGAGGAATGAATCAATGTAATCCCACTTACAGTGGGGTTTTATGCCTCTGGGTTTACAGAAGCTATGAGGAGGAAATATGACTGTGTATATATTATACATAGCGAGTATGTCTGATACAAGCAAAGCTAGCTCAGTCATACTTGTTGTAATTCTATAGAGTGCTTCAGAGTATGGATAGTTTTTCTCGCCATAGAACTCACTAACTGTAAAATGACCATAACTACCGCCTCCGACAACTATACCAACCAGCTCAATATGTCCTTCATGTATTAAGTTACGTAGTTGAAATGCAATATTCTTGATAGTCTTCACTCTTGGGGTATATGGTTTATTTTTTACGGTTATTACACTACCTCCAAGTTTTAGGATTATTTTTCTAGTAGTAGTCAAGAGTTTGACCCTTGTGGAGTTAATGTTACACGAATCTTAGGGCAGCATAGCCTACTACGCTGGATTTATCACCAGCTATATCTCCACTTGTTGCATATTTTAGTAGATCGGCTCTTTCAGCATTGATCTTCTTAGAGTAATAAATAGCTGTCATTATAGGGCCTGGTCCACATATCGAGATGTTATATTCATTAATGATAGTATAGAGTTTCTCTGGTTCAAGTTTAGCTATCGCTTCGATAGCAATACTATCCTTCTTAGTCGCGGTATCATGGGGTTCATAATGTGTAAAATCAGAGCTAGCAATTAGTACTATATCTCTATTCAATTTCACTGCTATTGATATTATAGTATTATCAAGTTCCTTAGATCTATGTGGTGATTGTCCACATATAACAATAC
>JALTYD010000236.1 GCA_027046525.1 Pyrodictiaceae archaeon | reverse complement strand
GGTATCTACACCACCAGGAGCTACTACAAATATTCTTATACCGTATTTAGCTACTTCTCTTGCAACTGATCTAGTCCATGCAATTATTGCAGCTTTAGCTGCTGCATAATGACTAACTAGCGGCTCTGGATTTATCCCAAGTACTGAAGATATATTAACAACTACACCTCTCTTAGCTCTAGTCATATATCTCAGAGCGTGGAAACTAGTATTAATAGTACCGAGTAGGTGAACATCTATTATGCGTCTCCACTCGCTTGGATTTTGCTGTATAAATTCCTTTACAGACAATATACCTGCGTTATTAACTAGTATATCGATTCTACCCCAATGTTTAATAGCTTCTTCTACTATTCTCTGTGCATCACTAAACTGAGATACATCTGCTTTGACAACTACAGACTCTGAGCCTAGCTTTCTTATAGTATTAGAGACTTCGTAGGCTAGATTACAGTTAGTGAGACAGTTTAATACTATCCCTTGTGCTCCTCTACGTGCAGCTTCTATTGCTATTGCACGACCTATACCTCTGCTAGCACCAGTTATAGCTACAATGGAGTTTTTAGCTATCATAGAGAACACCTACTAATAATTAATTTGTATCTCTCTGATAAGTTTTAAATAATTAAACATTTTATTCTGCTTTAAGCATCTAGCTAATGGTGAATATATTGAGATTCATAATTGGGTGTAAACCAGGTGAGGCTAGAGAAAGAGAAGAAAAAATTGCAATAGTAGGAGCGGGGCCTGCTGGACTAGCAGCAGCTGGTTATCTTAGATGTAGAGGATTTAAAGTAGATGTCTACGATAAAGGTGAAGAACCAGGCGGTCTTCTCATCTACGGCATACTAGAAATACATATCGATAAGAAAAAGGTGAGAGAAGGTATTAGAGAGTTAAAGGAACTTGGAGTAAACTTCTACCAGAAAGTCGAGGTAGGCAAAGATGTACTCCTAGAAGACTTAATTAAAAACTATAGTGCAGTCTTAATAGCTACTGGTACATGGAAAACAAGATTTCTTGGAATACCTGGAAGTAAACTACCAGGGGTCCTAGGTGCCTTCGAATGGATTATCCAGTATCATAAATGGAAATATGGATATTCTAGTGTAAAACCAGAGATCAAATCTAGAGTTGCAGTCATAGGTGGAGGTCTTACTGCTGTAGATGCTGTTTATGTATCAAAATGGCTAGGAGCTAAAGAGATACATGTAATTTATAGAAGAACACGTGAATATGCACCAGCAGGTGTAAGAGGGTTTAAGGAGATGGAGGAACAAGGTGCTATTATTCACGAGCTACTAAGTCCTGTAGAATATATAGCTGGCTCTAGTGGAAGAGTAGCAGCTGTTAGAGCACAGAAGATGAGATTAGTAAAAATGCCTGGAGAAACTAGGCCAAGACCAGAACCTATAGAAGGAGCATATGAAACTATAGAAGTTGATATGGTCTTAGAAGCTGTAGGATTATATCCAACACCTCCCTCAATGATAGATAAAATTGGAGTAAGACTTAGAAGAAATGGAACTATTGATACAGATGAGTATAAACGTACTACTAGAGAGCCAGTATTTGCAGCTGGAGATGTAGAACATGGTGCTAGTCTGATAGGCCCGGCTTTCAAATCAGGACTTGATGCAGCAAAAGCAATCGAAAAATATCTCAATGGAGAAATCGGCTGGAGAAAAGATTAAGGTGTATATAATTGGAGACTGGTATATTAGTTGTTTTCATAACAACTCCGAAAGATAAAGGTTCTACAATAGCATCAAGAATACTAGAAAAGAAACTAGCAGCATGTGTAAATATTTCACCAGTAGAGAGTATCTATTGGTGGAGAGAAAAATTAGAAAAAGACGAAGAAGAATTA
>JALTYD010000235.1 GCA_027046525.1 Pyrodictiaceae archaeon | reverse complement strand
GTAGTGTACCATTATCTGCTAGTATATTTATAGCTGTATCTAGTAGCTGGTATTGAAGTTTTACTCTATCTATAATATCGTTAATTGTTCGAGGCCATCTACCTTCGGGAAAAGGAAGGAGGCCTTCACCACTACAAGGAGCATCTAGCAGAATGGCATTAGGAGGGTTTATATTATGTTTTCGTAGATTTCTTGCATCTAGTCTAAATGCAATAACATTGAAAACACCTAGTCTACTTAGATGGTTTTTTAGAGCAAGCAGTTTTCTTCTATTGATATCTATTGCTATGATTTTTGAATTAGGGAGATGCTGGGAAATTTGTGTTGTTTTAATTCCTGCACCAGCACACATATCAATGATTAGTGAAGGTCTAATTTGATCAAGTTCCATTGAAGGGATAACCATCATAGATGCTGGTTTTTGGAGAGTGTAGTATCCATATAGGTATTCGTGTAGTGCTCCGATTGGAAGAGGAGACTCTTCTATAACCAGTCCATAGTCTACATGTTTATAGAGAGAAGTAAGTACACCTTTTTTCTCGAGGCGTTTTCTAAGCAGTGATGGATGTATTAGTATTGTGTTTACTCTTATCGTTTTAGGTATATTATCTTTAGTTACTCCTAGTAGTTTTCTGACATCCTCAACTGATTTATATATCTCTAAGTAGCGTAGAATCTGGTCGATATGAATATCACTATTGGGGGTATTTTCGTGAAGTTTCAACGCTATATCTAGCCATTTATTTTTAATGTTGCTAAATGATTCTTTTATCTCGAAGGATAAATCGAGTAGTTCGCTAAAGTGTCATCAGCCTCCAGGGTGTTATGTTATATGCGTGGTGTCTTTATAGGGCGTTTCCAGCCACCACACATGGGCCATTTTCTAGCTATTAAATGGTGTTTTGAAAACACTGATATAGAGGAACTTATTATAGTAGTTGGTTCTGCACAAAGAAGCCATACAATAAAAGATCCTTTTACTGCAGGAGAAAGAATAGAAATGCTTAGACTTGGGTTAAAAGAACTAGGTATTGATCTAGGCAGGGTAATAATTATACCAGTTCCTGATATTGCTATGAATAATGTATGGGTAAGATACCTAGAGATGCTATTACCTAGGTTTGAGATAGTATTCTCACGTAATCCTCTTGTTGTCAGATTATTCGAAGAATACGGATATAAAGTCATAAAACCTCCTTCGATAAAAAGAGATGTCTATATGGCTACATATATCCGAGAACTAATGCTTAGATCAAACCAAGAATGGATGAATTATGTACCAAAGAGTGTAGCAGAATATATAGTTTCTATCGAAGGACATAAGAGATTACTAGATATAGCGGGAGACGATAGATGAGCTACATAGTCATCGATGGAAGTATAGGAGAAGGAGGAGGTCAGATTCTTAGAACAGCACTAGCTCTCTCAGCAATCCTAGGTGAAGCTATAAAAGTAGTCAACATACGTGCGAAAAGACCAAGACCAGGTCTGCAAAGACAGCATTTAATGTCAGTACATGCAATTGCACAGCTATCTTCAGCTAAAGTTGAAGGAGCTAAGCTAGGATCAAAAGAGATCACGTTTACTCCTAGCGAAATAAAAGGAGGTAAATATTTCTTCGATATAGGAACTGCTGGAAGTATAACACTTGTTTTACAGGCACTAATCCCAGTAGCAGCATATGCTGAAAGCCCAGTAGAAGTGACTATCAAGGGCGGAACGGATGTTCCCTGGAGTCCACCAATTGATTATTACAGATTTGTTTTCTCGAGAATATTAGAAAAGTTTGGAATAAAGAGTGAAGTAATTCTTAGAAAAAGAGGACATTATCCACGAGGAGGAGGAGAAGTTCGATTTAGGATAGATAAGCCACCAGGA
>JALTYD010000234.1 GCA_027046525.1 Pyrodictiaceae archaeon | reverse complement strand
GCTGTTTTTTCTCTATTTTGTATTATGATTATCTTGACTATAACCTGGTGCAATGTATGATTATTAAGCTAGGTCAACAAATCGATAATGTAATAATAAAACAGATATTCCCCATAAGATGCGAAGAAGAGATAATTGATAAACTATATAATTATAATGTTAGAGGATTAGTAGAAGTCAGTATTGGATATACAACCGACAAAGATCTTATCTATTGTGTGAATGAGCCTACAATAGAAGATAACCTAGACTCGGATAAGAACCAGAAAAAACAAGCTACTATGGGTAGAGATAACTATCCCCAGCTCGAGATTGTTGCAAGAGTAGTAAGTGGTATTATAGCAGAAGGTCTCGATGGACTTCCAGCAAAGAAAGAAGAGCTAGAGAAATTTGCAGAGAAGTACAGTATAAATTTGGATTTTCTAAGAAGCAATATTGAAAAACTAGGATATTATGTATGGAAAGGAGTAAGCGGTTATGGAAAAATCTACCCCATTGTCTTGGATCCACGAGTAGAAGAAATAGCTATAAATACTTTCGAAAAACCTGTCTATATAATCCATAGAGATATCGACTATGGATGGATTAAAACAAATATTAAACTAAGTAGAGACGAATTAGATAACCTCGTTATAACACTTGCAAGAAAATGTGGTCAAGAAATAAGTATAGCAAAACCATATCTAGAAGCACTCCTACCAGAAGGACATAGGATAAGCGCTACATTCATGAATGAAATAACAAGACATGGTTCTTCTTTAGTGATAAGAAAGCATATAGAAGAACCAATACCTCCTACACAGCTTGTTGCATGGAATGTAATAAATGCAACTTTGCTAGCATACTTGTGGCTAATGCTTGAATACAACTCTACGCTATTAATAGTCGGTCCTACAGCCTCTGGGAAGACAACTCTACTACAAGCTCTACTACTCTTACTACCACCAAGATCTAGAATAGTAACCATAGAAGATACACCAGAACTTAACTTAAAACACCACGAAAACTGGGATAGCCTAGTTACACGTTATACTTATACTAGAATAGAAGGACTTGATATAGATCTATACAATTTATCAAAACTTGCTCTCCGGAGAAGACCCGATTACTTCGTTATAGGTGAAATAAGAGGAGAGGAAGCAAGAATATTCATTCAAGCGGCAGCGAGCGGCCATGGCGCTCTTGCTACATTCCATAGCGATTCAGTTATATCTGCACTTCACAGGCTAAGAGCGCCTCCCATAAGTCTCGGAGAAAGCTTCCTACAACTAATATGGGCTATTATTGTTATTAAGAGAATAAGAATATCCAATAAGTATCTAAGAAGAGTAACAGAAATAGTAGAGATAAACCCGAGAAAAGACACGATTTCTCTAAATACTATCACAAAATGGATACCACAAAAAGATATACATACTATCTCTTCAATCGAAGACCTCATTAGTAGAAGCCATAAGCTACAACAAATAGCAGAGAATTATGGCCTAAGTAGAGAACACCTAGCAGAGGATCTAAACTTTAAAAAGAAGTTTCTCGAAGAATCGGCAATATACGACTACAGATCTTTCATAGAATTGATTAGAGACTTTTACACAAAGAGGTATGAAAAATGGTACTTGGTATCTCAACGAAATTAAAGAATTATAGAATTAACGAGGAAGAATTACTAGCAGAGCTACCTCTACTTCTAGTTTTATCACTAGCATATACAAGCTATCATGACCCACTACTACTAGCTTTGAATGAAATAGAACATGATAATAAACTGCGCGAGATTTTACCAAATACCTATCGTCTAGCTAACCTTCAATCTATAAATACAAAACTATACGGTAATCCTGTAATAGCATTGAAAAATATTACAGATAATTTTAGAAGTA
>JALTYD010000233.1 GCA_027046525.1 Pyrodictiaceae archaeon | reverse complement strand
ACATAGAGCCTGCTCTGTACCCCCACGAGAAGAAGTTTGCTAAAACATACGGATTTCTCTTTGTTGCTTCTTTCATATTTGGAGTAGCTATAGCCTATTTCTTGATAGCACCAATGATATATAGGATGCTCCTCAAACTCTATCCACTAATAGTCTCAGAAGAATATAGTTTATTCCTAGCTCTACGTGTATCAGAAGTAGTTAGTTTTGTAGTCAAGATCTCTATAGCAATGGGTCTATTCTTTGAAGCACCAGTTGTTATATATCTACTACTCTCTCGCGGGATAATAGACCCAGATATGTTTGGAGAAAATACTATCAAGTACCTCTTCCTTGGAGTAATGATACTAGCAGCTATAATATCTCCTGATCCTAGTGGTCTAGGAATGCTCTCTATCGGGTTGATACTGTATCTACCTCTCTACACAGCTATAGTGCTTGGGAAAAAGAGAGCAAGAGAGAGGCTAGAATCTAGGGTCTCAGAGGCCTAGGCTTACCTACTAGTCTACCTTCTTCTACTATATCAGGGTTTCTAATCTTGAATCGTTCTTCGTATTCTACTAAACCTCTCTCGTGGTATGCTCTTGCCTCCCAAGTACCATCTTCATATCTATCTAGTAGTATTATCTCGTTAACCCATTTCGCGCTCTTCCAGCCAAAGAGTCTAGGAAAGAATAGCCGTAGAGGATAGCCATGTTCTCTACTTAGCGGTTCTCCATCTACTCGTAGAACAGCAAATGCATTATCTCGTAGAGCTTCTTCGAGAGGAATAATAGTAGAATAGCCTCCTCTTACACTCTTTATAACAACCCACTTAGCTCTACTAGTAGGCTTAGAATCCTCTATTAGCTTCGAGATTCTAACACCTATCCACTTCTTCGACGAAACACTCCAGCCAGTAACACAGTGGAAATCAGCAGATCCTAGATCTTCAGCCATAGAGTAGAGCTCGTCTAGACTATACTCTTTCTCCTCGGCTACTTCTCCTCTTATTCTTAGCCTCCATGTACTAGGATCAACGTCTTGTATACCTTCAGCAGCATAAACTACGAAGCTTGGTATTCTCTTCTGAGATTCAATAGTCTCTCCTGCAGGAGGTCTTCTTAAGAAATAAGTATCACTGATATTGTCTCCATACTCTATAACTCTTTTCTCTCTAAACTCTTCTAGTAGGCTGGAGTCTAGATGTTCTTCTATATACTTTGAGAATACACCTGCAATACATAGTAGCTTCGAACCAGATTCGACAATTCTAGTTTCTCCACCTACTCCTCTACTACTCTCTATCTTGTATACGTAGAGGTTGAATCTCCTCCCTAAGTACTCCCACCTAGGAGGCTCTGCTGGCCTAAAACCTATATGGAGCCAGCTAGAGAGTATAGAAAGTGTACTCTGTAGAGCATTATTGATATCCTCAATACTACTAACATTCCAAGAAACACTACACTCTAGAGAGAAAGGAGTATGTGTTTCCCCTAGTGCTATACGGTTATACCTCATCCTACAGCCAAGTATATTCCTGCCCAACTACTACACCTAGTCAACATATAGTTCTAGAGTATATAGTCCAGGAGTAGAACAACTCTACTACTAATTAAAACACTATTTGTTTCAGACCAAGTAATATTAATAATCCTAGATAGGAGTTGAGGATGGGCTTAGGGGTAGGGGGTTGACTTCTAAACTAACCCTACTTCTTGTAGCTATAGTGATAATAGGAGTAAGTCTCTTTATCCTAGTAGGTATTCCTAGCTTCAGAGGAGATAGAGAAACTACTAAACCTACTACTCCACCACTAGAAGTACATAAGACTACTCCAACTACTCCAGCTAGTCCACCTCAGACTCCAGTAACTAGAATAGTAGAAGAGACTACTACTCCTAGAC
>JALTYD010000232.1 GCA_027046525.1 Pyrodictiaceae archaeon | reverse complement strand
ACAAGACCAGAAGCTGATATCCCCAATATTCTCTGTGTATCTATTCCTATATGTAATGAAACCACATCAATATCTAGTTTTTCCAGCTTCTTTATTTTCCTAATAGGATCCTGTATACCAATAAAATCTACGATGACTATTCCTCCTAGACTGTGAGCTTTCTCTACAGTAGTTCTTATTGTCTCATCAGTAGCTGCAGCAAGTACAGTTAGAGCCTTTGCTCCACTCTTTATAGCTAATTCTGCTTCTAAGCTACCTGCATCCATAGTCTTAGTATCAGCTACAGTCAGATTAGGATAGACTAGTTTCGAGATAATAGAAATTGCTCTTCTACCTTCAGCTTTGATAAGAGGAGTTCCTATTTCATATACTATTGGAGTGTTTACATTATTCGAAATTAAAGAAGCGAGGCCTACTGCGTCTTCTAAATTTACGAAATCTAGAGCTATTTGAAGCATCGGAGAATAGGTCTTAATAACATTTAAGATTTTTTCTCTGCTCATATTACTCTCCAATAGTATTCCAAATAGCTACATAGGTATATAATAAGCGACTATAAATATGACATGAGTACTTATATCGAATTAATTCGATATAATACAGTAGTCCAGTCGTGGTATGAAATTTAGTCTGACTCTATCTCTAAGTCCTACTGGTGGAATCTTGGCAGAGGAAGCTATAATCAGTGCGCCTGCACACTTACACGTAGGGAATATTGATTTAAATGGTGAAATAGGCCGACTTTTTGGTACTCTGGGATTTACTATATTATGGCCTAGACATATACTACATATAAAGAAATGTAGAGATGTCGAAATTAAAGGCAGGAATACAGACTTATTTAGTGAATTAGTGCATCGCCTAAAAGAGAGATACGACTTACCAGGGATCTGTATAAATATAAACACCACAATACCATGTCATGTAGGTATGGGTTGTACTACAGCTGCTGTCCTTTCGATAATTGATGCATACAGGATTATCTACAATATCAATATCGATACTACTGAAGCACTTCTATCACTTGGTCGTTCACATATATCAGCACTCGGCTATTATAGTTATTCTCTGGGTGGAGCTATACTCGACGGAGGATATAGAATAGACAAGAAAGGTAAGAGTATACCTCCATTAATAGCACGTTACAATATCCCTTCTAAGTGGAGATTCTTGATAATTCTACCATATAAACCACTAGATGTTATCCTTAAAATAAAAAGTAGAGAAGATAGAATACTCTCATCTATGAAAAAAGCTGATAGAAAACAAGCCGAAGAAAACTCTCACATAGTTCTAATGAAAATACTACCCTCTTTAGCAGAAAAAGATCTACATTCATTAATGGAGAGCCTAGTGAAATTTAATGAGAATCTTGGAAAAACCTACTGGAAGACTTACCAAGGTGGAACATACTGCTGTAAAATAGTTGAAGACGGAATTAAGTTATTGAAAGAAATAGGCCTAAGAGGAGGTATTCAATCTAGCTGGGGGCCTACATTCTATACCATCACTAGAGCTGAAGAAGAAGCACGACGAGCTTCTCTTATTATAGGTAAATGGCTTAAAGAAGTAGGAGGAGGAGAAATTTACATTACACCACCAGATAACAAGGGTGCACGTATAATTTTTGTGAAGTAACTATGGCTATTTCTGGTTGGAGATATTACATTGCATGTTGCAGGTGTAGACTTCGGGACCTATAGTGTTGATGTTGTTGTAATCAACGATGAGCCTTTGAAGATAGTACACGAAGAATCTATACCTCGAGAAGAAATACTACGTAATCCTCAGACTATACCTCAACTACTCAGTAGATTAAACAGAGAATATTCTCTCAAAGCTATAACTGTATCCAGCGGCTATGGTATACCTCTAAAGCCTGCTAGAAAAGCAAC
>JALTYD010000231.1 GCA_027046525.1 Pyrodictiaceae archaeon | reverse complement strand
TTCATACCTGGGTAAAAATTATTCACAATAATCATGCCCTCTTATCTTGTTGTCTCTATGCATTCCATTTATAACTAAGTATTTTAAATTAACCCCTAAATAGGTAAAAGGACAAAGGTGTACGTTGTGGATCTTTTACACAGCATTGAGTTACCTAGTAGGATTATAATTGGAGATAATGCTATTAATTCGTTACCTGATGTTCTAAAGTCTGCTAAAATATCTGAGACTAATGGATTGTTTATAGTAACAGGTCCAAATGTTTGGAGAAAACTTGGATATTTAATAGATACTGTACTCGAGAAGTACAAAAACGTGGAAAGATATGAGGTGCAATCCTCTACACTTACTGAGGCAGAGAATGTCTACAGAGAAGTTGAGCATTATAAACCCAGAGTCATTATAGGCTTTGGTGGAGGCAAATCAATCGACATAGCTAAATATGTAGCATATAGATCAAAATCTATACTGATAAGTGTTCCTACATCTCCATCGCATGATGGTATAGCTTCGCCTTTTGCTTCACTGCGTGGGTACGAAAAACCCTACTCAATGAAGACTGTGAGACCCTTCGCAATAATAGCTGATGTAAACATACTATCTAAGGCTCCCCCTCATCTTATCCGCGCAGGAGCTGGCGACTTGATAGGTAAACTAACAGCAGTTAGAGATTGGATTCTAGCCCATAAGCTAAAGGGAGAATATTATGGTGAATATGCTGCTCAGCTTGCTCTATTATCAGCTAGGCATGTAATAAGATATGCAACTGAGATAGGTAGAGGCTCTAAAGAAGGAGTACGTGTCTTGGTAGAAGGTCTTGTGAGTAGTGGTGTTGCTATGGGGATTGCTGGATCAACACGGCCAGCAAGTGGTTCTGAACATTTATTTGCACATGCTCTTGAGATGCTAGTACCTAACAGAATTGCTCATGGTGAACAGGTAGCACTAGGTACAATAATGATGATGTCTCTACATGGTGGTGACTGGAGGAAAGTAAGAAAGACTATTGTAAAACTTGGTTTACCTGCATCGATAGATAGTCTACCTATATCATCCGACCAAGTTATCGAAGCACTGGTAATAGCTCACCGACTTAGACCAGAGAGATATACTATTCTTGGCGAAACAGGCCTAACTCGTGATGCAGCTGAGAAGCTTGCTAGATCAACGGGTGTTATTCCTAGCTAAGCTACTATTATGTTCAATTCCTATCTTATTCTCGTCTTCCTATCCTTAGTACACATAAATGCTATAAAGAGAAAGTCTTCTCTTCAGCTACTGTGCTACCTTCTTTTTTCGTAATAATTAGAACATCTATACCATCGCCAGATGCTGCATCTCTTCTTATAGCTGCCTTTAAGGAGTTCACAATTAGTTTCTCTGCGTCTTTCAGAGAAAGATCTTCTTTGTAATTCTCTTCAAGGACACCAACCGCGATAGGTCCTCCTGAGCCAATAGCTGCAAAATTGTCTTCAATAAGAGAGCCAAGCGGATCCATTACATATAGTCTGGATGTACCATCTTCTTCTATTCCGCCGACTAGTGTCTCTGATAAGAAGGGGAAGTATTTATTACTATACAAGATCGTAGCGAGAAGCCTAGCTGCAGCTGATACACTTATCCTTCTACCTACAGTTATATTGTAATAGTCTATTTGAGCTCTAAGAATTTTAACTATTGCTTGCATATCAGCGAATAGACCTGCTAATGCTATTCCTAGATAGTCTGTTACCTTGAAAACTTTCTTCCCAGAACGACTTACTACAAATCCACCATAGCTAAATCTCTTCTCAGAAGCAAGTATCACGTAGTTTTTCCCTCTCAGACCTACGGTAGTTGCACCAGCCATTTGTGAAGGATAGTTCAAACTTATCCCCATTCTCGCCTCTGTGACTAAAA
>JALTYD010000230.1 GCA_027046525.1 Pyrodictiaceae archaeon | reverse complement strand
TACTACAAGCACTAAACAGCAGAAAAAAAAACGATACTAAAAAAATTAAATATTTATGCAATTCTATTTCACTCCATAATGATGTGTACACTATAACTGTCTATATCTTCATACTAGCTGGTAATACTTATCCTAACAAATGTACACGAATATTATTAGCTAATAGTAACCTGTCCATATTATCTATGGCAAATATTAAATAATTGTACATTTCTGTATTAGTGTTTGTGAATAGAATTTGTACTACGTAGGTGGCATGTAGTGTCTACTATAGATATACTATCGAGACTAGATAGTGATAATATTGAGTGGGTTGATCTCCAGTTTACTGATCTCCAAGGAATACTACATCATGTTACTATCTCTCGTAGACTAGTAGATAGTAGTAGTATTGAGAGAGGATTCGGTAAACTCGATGGTAGTAGTGTTAGAGGATTTACAGGCATAGAAGAAAGCGATTTAGTACTAAAACCTATCTCATCAACATATGCTGTTATACCATGGTATAAAAATACTGCTAGACTTCTTTGCCAAGTCTACTCAGTGGGTGGAAGAGATAGATTTCCTAGAGATCCTAGACTAGTAGCTGAGGAGACAGAAAAATACCTCGCAGAGCAAGGCTATAGAGCATTTGTAGCTGTAGAACCAGAATTCTTTATATTCGATAAAGTCGAAGTTAGACTCGATCCTGGATTCCAGCTCTACCGTGTTGAATCTAGAGAAGCTCCATGGAGTGAGAATAGTGGTGTTTTCACGAGGTTTAAAGAAGGCTACTATCCTACTCCGCCAAAAGATAAACTCCTAGGCATCAGACTAGAGATAATGGAGGTCCTCAGAGAATACTTTGGTGTTGAAGCAGAAATTACTCATCATGAAGTAGCAACTGCAGGCCAAGCTGAGATAAACTTTAGATACTCTACTATTACAGGGACAAGTGATAATCTACAGACTCTAAAATTTGTTGTTAAGAATATAGCCTATAAACATGGCCTAGTTGCAACATTTATGCCAAAGCCTATAATAGGTGATAATGGTAGTGGTATGCATACACATATAAGCCTATGGAGTACTAGTAATGGAGAGAACCTATTCTATGATGATAGCGACGAATACGCAGAGATAAGCCAGCTAGCTAGATACTTTATAGGCGGTTTGATAGAACATGGTAGAGCTCTATCAGCTATAGTTAGCCCTACTGTCAACAGCTACAAGAGACTAGTACCAGGATATGAAGCACCTGTATATCTAGCATGGAGTAGAGCTAATCGTAGTGCAGCTATTAGAGTACCAATATATCATAGGAGAGACCACGATGGTAAGAGGATAGAGTATAGAGCACCTGATCCAAGTACTAATCCCTACTTAGCACTACCAGCAATAATACTTGCTGGCCTCGATGGTGTCAAGAAAAAACTCGATCCAGGAGATCCTATCGATAAAAACATCTATGCTCTAAGCGAGGAGGAGAGGAAGAAACTAGGAATAAAGACTCTACCTCGGACACTAGATGAAGCACTAGATGAACTAGAAACTGATAATGAGTGGCTTAAACCAGTATTCTCTAGAGAAATCCTAGAAACCTATATTAGTATGAAGAGAGCTGAGGCAAAGAAAATATCATCATATGTTTCCCCAGCAGAAGCATACTACTACCTAGATGTCTAGTATAGTACTCCTAACTACTTCTCCTACTTCTCTAGATATATCTATATACTCTACTCTACTATCTTCTACACCAGCCATTACTGTATTACTACATAGTATCTTTTCTACTCCAGCATCTACTAGTTTTTCTAGCGCTCCTCCTACTAGTAGACAATGTGTAGCTACTACGTATACTCTCTGTGCACCTAGATCGTATAGTATTCTAGAAGCTCTAGCTATTGTCCCCCCAGTACTGATA
>JALTYD010000229.1 GCA_027046525.1 Pyrodictiaceae archaeon | reverse complement strand
CGTCTATACCGAGTAGGTGCAACTATAGAACTACCCGGTCTAAATATAAGAGGTCGAATAACCTCTATTGATCCAATCTATACAAAGCTGCGAACATCCGCAGGCCGCCAGATATATATTCCAAATTACCGCCTGCTCTCAGAGCCTATCATACAACTCGCATACCTACAAAACAATATAACTTTCATAGTAAGACTTGATACCTCAAACATAAAGAAAAATCCAATGACAGAAGTAGAAAAGATAATCCGCGATGCTATGCTAGGTTCGAGAATAATCCAGAAACCAAGTGACATAAGATTAAAAGTAAAGGAAATCAGTACTTCGAGTATGGAGTTTGAACTTACAATCCCTGTCATGGGTAGCGAAATTAGACCTGATACAATCAACAGGATAACATCAGTACTTTACAACCATTTAGAGAAACTTAATCCAAAAATACTTTTGCATGAAGAGTACGAATTCGAATAGGGTGGTAATTGGTGTCAAAAAGAAGAACTCCAGCAAATATTTGTCCTCACTGTGGAACACAAGTTGAGCCTATACGAACATGGCAACTAACATCACCAATGCCCGATGCAAGAGGTAGAATAACAGTAACCGTTATGGGGAGCTTTTCCTGCCCCGAGTGCGGACATAGATGGAGAGGAGTAATATCCAAGATAAAAATAGGTGGAGAAGACATAGAGATTGAGACTGGAGCTACTAAGAGAAAACTTAGTAGAAAAGATAAAGAGAAAAGGCAGGGCGAAGTTTTCGAAATAGATATTGATGAAGACTAGCATAGTATGTTAGAGACTCTTCAACAACAATGGTGTACTCTAAGTGAGTGAAAGGAATATAAGTTCAGAAAAATCCTTTTTCAAGCCAAGAAATGATAGCATGAAACAGATATTAATACTTATTATTATAATCGTTTTATTTCTAACATCATTTAAGATAATTACTACTGTAGCAGGTACTTCTACGCCTCTTGTTGTAGTGAGTGGAAATAGTATGTTACCAACTCTCTACCACGGAGACATAGTTATCATATATAAACCTAGTCCATGGCAGATTAAGGAAGGTGATATAATAGTCTATAAAAGTACTAGAGGCGAATTAGTTATTCATAGAGTAGTAAGAGTATCTGAAAGTTCATTTACTGGAAAATGTCAGCCAGTATGCTATATAACAAAGGGAGATAATAATAGATTAGAAGATCCATGGATAGGCCTACAACCACAATCTGGAGTAAGTTATTCGGATGTATTAGGCGAAGTTCTAACAATAAGAGTAAGCATAGGCTATTTTCACGTAAATGCGCCACTAAGAATACCATATCTTGGATTACTATCGTTCCTCCTTAAAGGATAAGACTCCATCTACTATTGCTTGTGCAACTTCTCTAACGAAAACCCCCGTGTTCTTCAACGTGGCTATCTTCTTAACATATCCTTTGAAACTTATCTCTATACCTCTTCTAGTCCACTCTAGGTAACCATCTTTCAACCGTCTTAAGCCAAGACTGTGGAAATTACAAAGATTGTTTTCTATTGATTCTCTATTACAGATTAAACATTTTCTACTGGGTTTAATTAGACCCATTGATTTTGCAAAAGCTATACCTGCTTTATCCATGTAGTTTTTCTCGAAATTCTCTAATAGCTCTCTTAGTAGAGTTTTCGCTCTATCCACTACTATGTGTCTTTTCTCTATACCAAGCTGTATTCTGTGTAGGTCTTTTTCCATTTCTCGTCTTAGCTCAACACTAGCTATTCTGGGGAAGTAGTTCTTAATAACTTCTACTACTGCATATCCTAGGTCGGTTACAGTTACTCCTAGAGAACTTGTAGCAAGGTATTTTCTCTGAAAAAGTGTGTTAAGGATTCGTGCCCTAGTCGCCTCTGTGCCTATTCCTACAC
>JALTYD010000228.1 GCA_027046525.1 Pyrodictiaceae archaeon | reverse complement strand
ATCAGGATCTAATCCTCTACGCTTAGTATTCTTTGGAGTTAATGGAGTAGGGAAAACTACTACGATAGCAAAGTTTGCATATCAATTTAAACAAAATAAGATTACACCTGTAATTGTTGCAGCTGATACTTTCAGAGCTGGTGCACAAGAGCAGTTGAGAAAACATGCAGAGAAGCTTGGTATACCGTTTATAGGTGGAAAATACGGAGCCGATCCAGGAGCTGTAGTGTTTGATGCTATAGAATATGCTCGAAATAGAGGATACAGGGTGTTATTAATAGATACTGCTGGTAGAATGCACACAGATTATGATCTAATGGAGGAGCTAAAGAAGATTGTACGCGTATCGAAACCTGATTATAGAGTACTTGTACTGGATGCACTAGCAGGTAATGACTCGATTGAACAATCTAGATTCTTCAACGAAACAGTTGGAGTTGATTTCATTGTTGTGACGAAAGTCGATGCAGATGTTAAAGGTGGTATAATAATAAGCGTTATATCTACTATCAACAAACCAGTTCTATACATAGGAGTTGGCCAGAAATATGAGGATTTAGAGAAATTTATCCCAGAAAAATATGTAGCGAAAATTATACAAAAAGAAGAGTAGCGTAATAACTATAACTGTGTCTTAGCTTCTTCTCTCCTAGGTAGTTAATGAGATCTGAGGAACTAAAATTGGGAGAACGTTCATCGCTAAACCCTCTAAATAAAATAAAAAATACACTACATAATTGGAAACTAGTACTACAAAGAGTTAGTAATCCGACTAAGACAGAGTACTTCCAGGCAATAAAGATCGTATGGCTAGCAATCGCTATATTAGCAGTAATTTCGTATCTGATACACATCATAGCTGTTCAAATACTTTCATCGTAGAGGTGTCTGTAATCTATGAGTGAAGAATACAAAGAGAAACCAGCTGTTAAGAAGAACCAGCCTAAACTATTTGCACTAAGAACAGTATCTGGTAGAGAAATAGATGTAGCAGTTATTCTAGAAGACAGAATAAAAGCACTTGAAACACCAATCTACTCGATAATATACTCACCAGATCTTAAGGGTGTTATTATACTAGAAACACCTGCTGCATTCTATGTATCCAATATTGCTCAAGGTCTTAGGTATACTCGTGGATTAATACCAGGTGCTATCAGCTACGAAGATATCGATAGAGTAATTAAGCCTAAAGCAATAGTAGAGATGCTTAAACCCGGCGATATAGTTGAAATAGCATCAGGGCCTTTCAAAGGCATGAAAGCACAAGTAATCAGAGTACATACTTCTAAAAACGAAGTAGTTTTAAATGTCCTAGAAGTTGAATATCCTCTCCAGGTATCAGTACCTGGCGACTCTGTACGTGTGCTAAAGGAAAAGGTGTCTTAACATGGGCATTAGAGTAATCACTATCAAGACCAGAGGAGGCAAACTCGCCGAGAATCCACAACTAGACCAACTAGAGAAGATAGGGCTTAATATAGAAGAACTCATAGAAAAAATAAACAAGAAAACAGAAATATATAAGGACTTCGACATAACGGTTAGGATAGTAGTTGATGAAGATACAAAAGAATATGACATAGAAATCAAACCACCTTCAACTACATCAATACTATTGTCAAAAGTCGGTGCACGGGAACCATCAGGTGATCCTGCACATAAGAAAATAGGCGATCTCTCGATGGAGGATATAATAGAAGTTGCATTAATGAAAAAACCTGTTCTAAACACAAAATCGCTTAGATCAGCAGTTAAAGTAATAATAGGCTCTGCAAGAAGCATTGGTATAACAATAGAAGGAAAAGATGGCAAACAAGTAACCAGAGAAGTAGACGAAGGATTATATGACGAAATAATAGCTAAGTGGGAGAAGAAATGGAATGAGTTATGATTACTAATTAATGA
>JALTYD010000227.1 GCA_027046525.1 Pyrodictiaceae archaeon | reverse complement strand
GTAGATTTTTATTTAGATGTTCTATTTTTTCTACGAATTTCTTAAATACTTCTCTTTGGCTCTCGTTACTAATCCGGTGATATTTAAGGTGTACTTGTTTGAATAGAATTATCTTGTCTATTTTTCTTTTCTTCTCTATACTAGCTCTATATGTCTATGCTAGTGATTCCCTCGAGAGACCTCTTGTAGTAGTTGATGATGTTGGTAGTGTTGCTCCTTGGGGAGATGTTGTAGAGTTCACTGTTTCTGACGATGGTAGTAATCTAGTGGTAGGTGCTACCTATAGAGACTATCAAGTTGGGAGAATTGGCCCGTATGAGTTAGAACAAGAATTAGAACTACTTATCGATGTTGACAATAATTTCTTAACAGGAAAAAGATTTGGAGGACTCTACATCAATAGCTATGGTGCTGATTATAATATTTGGTCATATACATATATGGACAAAGAGTTGACTGGTTCATTGAGTATTCTGAAGTGTGATGATTATAGTTGTTCTTCTCTTGATATAGAGCCTGATAAAAACTGGGTAAGTATTAGTAATAGGGGTTCTAGTGTTTCTATACCTTTTGACGTTTTAGGAGTAAAGCCTGGCGATACTATCTCGTTGTGGATGTATTCTATTTGTTCAATAGAAGGACGTTTTCCTCCAGCTAATATAGTGGTTCCCGAAGTTCCTGAGGGTAGTATTGTTATTGATGGTGATGATAGTGACTGGAAGAGGCTAAGTGGCCCTATATTTAGGCTACCTAAGAGTAGATTCGAGGGTGTTTTTGTAGAGACTAGAGAAGTGTATCTTGCTAGGAGTAATGAGATGTTTTATATTGGTTTAAGACTAGCTGAGCCTTTGAGTGATACCGAACTCTCTGGCATAGAAAACTGGGATTACTATATCTATTTTAGAGTACGTCCCAGTAGCGGAGAGGATCGTAATTATGCTTTTATTTTGAATCTTAGATATTTCTTATTCGAGTTCTATGTTGATTACAGGAGTGAGAAGAGCATCTATCTAGAGTATGGTAGAGATTTGATTGGACACAATACTACTGGTTTTGTTGAAGTAGCTATTAATACTAGTGATATACCTTATCTAGCAGAACTACTATCGCGTGATAGTTTGAATGTAGAGATTATTACTTGGTTTTCTGTCTCTGATAGAATTGGTGATGGTTCTGGGAGAGTTATTTATGTCCTAGGAGAGGGAGGTGTTTACATAATCCCTGACAAACTTGCTTCTGAGAGGTATAGAGAGCCAGGAGAACACTCTTTCGGCTTTGATGATCTTACACTGTATTTTACTAGTGAGGGTCGTGTTAAAATGCATCTAAGGAAGTATAGTAGAGAGCCATTCCTGAGAGAGGGACCTCCTAACAATCCTGGTGTATTTTATTTCGTTGATATTCATCCTAGTAGTATCAAGAAAATAGTATCACCTGTTCAAGTTGAAGTTAATGTCAATCCTAGTGATCCATTATCATTGTACTACTATAGTTTTGAAGATGGTAAGTACGTAGAGATTAGTAGACAGTCTCTAGATGTGAGTAGAGGTGTTTTAGTAGCTTATTTAGATCTAGAGATATTATCTGCTAATAAGGGGTTATTGGTTTTAGCTCTTGGTGAGCCTGTTTCTCTACAGGTTATAGAGCCGACAACTACTGTAGAAGTTACTCCAGCATCACCAACGAGTACTTCTCCAACTAGTACAGAGACTACTGCTTCGCCAGTAGCTAGTGGTACACTATCTCCTATGTATACATCTTCTTATTCTACATCTAGTGTAGAAGAGGCTAGTGTACCTAGTGGAACTACTCCTAGTGGAGCTACTACAACTAAGAAAATTGTAGTTGTTGAAGAGACTATTAGGAGGGAAGTAGTTAGTGAAAGCATGCTATTGATTATAGCTCTGCTATTA
>JALTYD010000226.1 GCA_027046525.1 Pyrodictiaceae archaeon | reverse complement strand
ATTCGATACCTCCTATTCTTATTCTAACTTTCGAAGAAGCTGAACTTGCAAAATATACAAGTAATGCCTTCTTAGCACTGAGAGTAAGTTTTGCTAACACTATAGCGAATATATGTCAAGCCATAGAGTGTTGTGATGCAATAAAAGTATTATATGCTGCTGGCCTCGATCCACGTATAGGTACAAGCTATCTACGTCCAGGTATAGGGTATGGAGGATATTGTCTCCCCAAAGATATGAAAGCTCTAATTTCCTTCTCCTACGTTAATAACTATGAACCAACTCTACTAGAAGCTATAGAAAAAGTTAATGAAAACCAATTGGACCACATAATAGAAATTCTCAGAGAAGAACTAGGTAGCATAGATAATAAGAAAATAGCAGTTCTAGGCCTCTCCTTCAAAGCAGGTACAAGCGATACTAGGAATTCACGTGCAATAGAGCTTGTTAAACGCTTGATACTCCTCGGCGCGATAGTCCGAACTCACGACCCTGTTGTAAAGATATCAGATTTGCCCCCAGAGGTGAGGGAGACGTTTACTAACGACCTAGAAGCAATTATAAGAGATGTAGATGCAGTAGTAGTTGCTACTGAGTGGGATATCTATAAAGGTCTTTCCAAGCTCGTTGAAAAGTCTCGTAACAATACCCTAGTAGTTGTAGATGCTCGTAGAATACTTGACATACAGGATGTAAAACAAATAGATAATCTACGTTTTAGGGCAATAGGATTATCAAAGGAGTACCGAGGCGGTTGTCTGAAAAATATCGAGAAAAGCTGAAACATTGTGGTGATTCAATGTACAAAGCTGCTTCAAGCGAATGTGTCTATTTGACAGCCGCAAGAGGAGGGCACTCTGGCTACGCGAAAGCAATAGCCCACTATCTTGGCGATGAGATTACTAAGTACTTCATTATAGCGCGTGGAGATCAATGGACAGCTAATAAGATAAAAGACTATGGCAATATCATTGATATGCAAATGCCTAGAAAGTTAAACGAACCACTACTATTTACTCTTCACCGGTGGCCTCTAGCTTTCATAGAGAGTTTATACAAGATCAAGCGGAGATGTAGAGTACTTATCAGCTGTGGAAGTAATCTTAGTATAGCACCAGCTATAACCGCCTGGCTAAAGAGACTAAAGATCGTTAACGTAGAAAGTATAGTTAGACTCTCATCGCCGGGAAAAACACCCTCTATCCTAAGGCCTATATCCGATGTAACCCTTGTACACTGGGAAGAACAAGCAAAACTACTACCTGGAGCTGTAGTTGTAGGTCCTATCTATGAGCCGCCTAGATATAAAACAAGCGATGAAGGATATATCCTAGTTACTACAGGTACTCATGGTCATAGAGAGCTATTTGATTTATTAACTGAAATAGGCCCATCAAACATTGTACTGCAGACAGGAGAAATTGATCCAAAACCCTATAGAGAGAAAAGGCCCGAATGGCAAGTTATTGACTTCACTCCTGATCTCGATAGATTAATAGCAAAAGCCTCAATTGTAATCACACACTTCCCAGGTATGACATCAGCTACTGCAGCATTAGCTTATAGGAAGCCTGTTGTGATGGTTGCTGCTCCACATCTAAAACTATCTGCATCTATAGAAGATGGAGAACTTTATGCTAAAAAAATTGGAGCAGTATTTATCAAGCAACTATCTAAGAGAAATCTTAGAGAAGCTATAGAGAGAGCTTCTTCGCTTGAACCACGAAGATACGAAAATGGTGCTAAAAAAGCAGCTGAGATTATTAAAGAGCTCATAAAAACTAGTAGATAATCACAATGGTGAGATCTTCTCATATAGCCATTGTAGATAGTATTCGTAGAATTTTCTATATCCTCTTATCCCTTTTTCAATAAATTCATAGTTTGTACTATTGGGAAAGAGTTCATCTCTCTCATTCTTTC
>JALTYD010000225.1:4774-9434 GCA_027046525.1 Pyrodictiaceae archaeon | reverse complement strand
ATTTATACCTGGTGTACAGCAGTGTTGGAGTCCTAGTTCTCTACAATCAGCTACTATCTCTATACCTTTTCTAACTGCTTCTCCAGCGTATGGCTCCCATAGTGCAGCATATCTAGTATTTCTACTAGCTATTGCTCTTAGTATTTCTTCTCCACTACTCATATAGATTATTGGTTCTCTCCTAGTTATTCTAGATAGATTTAGACAGAGCTCCATTGTAGATATCTTTGTAGAAGCTATACCGTTTTTAGCGAGAGGATTTTCTAGTATTTTTGCACCGCCGATAGCTCCAGCAGGTAGTATCTCTAGTTGTTCTGTTAGTGTATAGTATAGTAGTTGTGTAACTAGTGGTGTAAATACGATATCTAGTCTACCTGATACTAAATCTCTAGTAGCAGTTATACCGTTATTGTATACATGTATTCTTACTAGATAGTTTTGTTTTTCTAGATTTCTAGCTACTAGTGGTAGATAGGTATATTCTGCTGCACGGATTAGACCTATATCTATTATTTTTCCTACTCTCTCGGTAGTTTCTAGTGGTTTTTCTCTAACATATAGTTGTATTATAGAGCCTTTTTTCTTTCTTCTAAGTTTCCCACTATTTTCTAGGATTCTCGATAATTCAGATATAGTACTCTTAGCTAGTCCTAGTTTGTAGGCTGCTTCTGTAATAGTTATTCCTGGTTCTCGTGCTACTAGATCTAGTAGTCTCTCTGTATGTCTACTCTTTGTCATTATATATTCCACTACTATATTATCTGTGTATCCTTGTTATTCTATGTTCTGTTAGTATATTTAAATACCTGTTCATACTCTGTACAATTGTTCGGGTGAGTAGAGTGGTACAAGTAAGAGATATTATTGCTGGTGTACTAGCTACACTACTAATGTATATAGTACCCTATACTGTTCTAGGCGGTACTAGTAGTTGGATACTATATATCTACTGGGTTGTAGTAGCTTCTTCTTATACTTGTTATGCTCTCTATAGGTTTTCGAGAATACTCATGAGAGGTGGTAGTAGTGGAGCCTAGAGCACTACTAGGACTAGCTGTACTAGGATTATATGTAGTCATAGGTACAGTACTAGCAGTATATGCTAGGAGGATGGGTATCAAGTCTAGCCGAGACTACTATGTTGCAGGCTATCGTATGGGTTCTCTACTATCAGCACTAACATATGCAGCTACAACGTATAGTGCTTTTATGATGGTAGGTCTTGTAGGATTTACATACCTGTATGGTTCTGGTGCTCTTGGTTTTGAACTAGTATATTTTGTTGGTACAATGTTCCTACTAACAATACTAGCACCACGTGCGTGGAGAATGGCTAGAGAGAGGAAGTGGATTAGTATATCAGATATGCTATCAGATCTCTACAGCTCTAAGCTAGTTGGCGGAGTAGTAGCAGTAGTATTCTTGTATGCTCTAGTACCCTATATGGGTGCACAAGTAGTAGGAATAGCTACTTCTGTAAAAGGTCTACTAGGTGGTGGAGAAATACTAGGACTAGACTCCTATCTATTCGGTGTACTCGTTGGAGGAATAGTACTAATTACTTGGGTTGTTGTTGCTGGTATGTGGAGTGTAGCACTAACAGATGCACTACAAGGAGTACTAATGATTCTAGCTGCAGCTGGATTCCTAGTATGGATACTAGATTATACTAGTAGGAATCCAGGACTAGGAGAAGTATCACATACACTAGCTAGTAGAGGTCTACTAGGAATAACTAGTTTCTGGAAACCAGTAGTATTTATAGGATTTACAGTACCATGGTTTTTCTTCGCAGTCACAAACCCCCAGGTAGTACAGAGGCTATTCATACCGAGAGATCAGAGAGCACTAAGTGGTATGGTGAAATGGTTTGCACTATTCGGGTTATCCTATACAGTTGTTGTAACAGTTATCGGGCTAGTAGCACGTGGATTAACAGAGACAGGCTATCTACCATCTATAGAGGACAAAGATATGGTTACACCTACACTATTATCAATAGCTCCTCCACTACTCTCAGCACTAGTATTTACTAGTATAGCTGCTGCAGCAGGATCAACAGTAGATTCTATAGCATTAACAGTTGCTAGTTCTGTAGTTACAGGTCTCTACAAGCCTTTCTCGAAGAAGCCTAGTGAAGCAGTAGAGATACTCGTCGGTAGGATTATAGTAGTAGTACTAGTTCTAGCAGCATCAGTAATAGCTATAAAGAAAATAGGTTTTATAGTTGCTCTCTCAGTACTCTCTTCTGCAATACTACTACCACTAGCTCCACCAACAATATATGCCTGGCTACACCCAGAGAAAGCAGAGAGAGCTAGTAGAGCTGCACTAGCTTCAATAGTATCTGGTGTATCTATTGCTACAGCTGCAGTACTAGAGTATGGTGTAGGTGCACTAGTAAAACCACTACTAGGTCTACCAATACCTCTATGGGTACTACTAGTATCAACACTCTCCTTCATACTACTACCGAGGACTAGTTCTACGAGACACCCAGATCATGATTGAAGAGAAACAGAGAACTACTAGTATCCCTATAGTAGAGTATATAGAACTTAGGACAGTCTACAGATAGAGTAGTAGAAGTCTAGATCTCTACAAGACATCTAGGATAAATCTAGCTTGTATATAGTTTCTCTAGACTAGCTGTAAAATCTCTTAGAGATCTAGCTGTTAGTGCTTTCTCAACAATCTTCTCTGGCTTTACTAGATCTACTAGTTTTACACCTACACTCTCTAGAGCTCTCAGTATTAGACCATAATTCTCTGGAGGTGCTCTCCCATCTCTCATAATAGTAGCTACATTTATCAGCCATCCTAGTACTTCATCTACTTTATAATCTCTATACCTCTGTAGTAGAATTGCTATCTTCTGCGTATAACTACTTATTAGTGTACTTGATGCACCAGTATCTCGGAGTATACTAGAGATTGTTACTAGTGATAGAACTAGCTGAGGTAGATCTCTTGCTTCTATCCTCCTAATAGCTCTAAGTATATTATATAGTGCTGTTGTATCACCTCCCACGAGGTATAATAATTGCCCTATACGTCTAATCATATCTTGTAGATCTTCTCTAGATTTATCACCTAGTACTTGTAGTAGAGAAGATACTTCTTCTTTCACTAGTAAATCTACTAGTTCTTCGAACCTAGTAGAACCTAGAGATACTAGTATTCTAGCAAGTACACTTACAATTTCTCCTAGAGCTTCTCTACTCACAAACTTATAGTGTTCTACTACATATAGAATCTTATCTCTACTATTCCAGAGCTCTCTTAGATCTTCTACCAGCCTAGTAGCTAGTTCTCCTCTACTAGCTACTAAGTCTCTATATGCATAACACAGACCTCTCACTACGAATGGTGCTAGTTCTCTATAACCCTCTATAGTACTCCTAATATCCTCTCTCCTCAGAAGCTCTAGTAGCTCTACGAGTTCTTCTACTCTACTAGTACTAGTAGAGACTATGTTTACTAAATTGCTAAGTTCTCTAGCTATATCTCCACTATAGCTAGAGATAGAACTAAAATACTCTCTAGCTATATCTCTATGTCCTCTATCTAGCCTAGATAGTACTTCTACAGCATTATAGAGTACTTCTATAGCTTCATCTCCTCTAAGTCTACCTACGAGCTCTACTATGCTAGTAGCTAGTTCTGGATCTCTAAGTTCTCTAAATACAAATAGTTGTGATAAACGCTTAGCTACTTCTGAGGAGATAGTACAATCGTAGCCTGCTATAGTATTGAGGATTTTCTCTAGTTTCTCGCCATCTAGTCTTACTCCATATACTAGTATATCAGATAAACTTGATAATTCTACAGCTACATCTTCGCCACATTCTTCTAAGTATCTAGCTAGTTGTACTACATAACTACTATCTCTAGTACCTGCTGCTACACTAAATAAGTATACTATTGGGTTGAAACCTATCTCTTCTTCTCTTACACCATCGAGGTACTCTAGAGTATTATGACTAGATAGTACTTCTACGATATTCTTTATTTTTTCTTCATCTCTACCTATATATGCATTGTAGAGGAATCTCCAAGCAATTCTACTAGCTAGAGGTTCTTCGAACATCTTGATAGTATTGATTATATCTTCTCTACCTAGTATCTCTAGTACTCTACTATCTCCTAGTATCTTTTCAGGATATAGTTCTGGTTCTCTACTTCTACTCCTACCTAGTAGTATATCTACTACACTAACTATATCTATAGGTACACTATAGTATTCTCCTAGTAGTCCTCTCCAAGTATTCTTTATTTTTCTACCTCTAAACCACATCTATACCACTATAGTATTATAATAATAATAGGGAAACAAATTTATTTATACATATATTATAGAACTATCCACCCACGATATACAGTTCTTCTCTATCTCTTCTATACCCATTAGTACGTCTATGCCAGAGAACTAGCACAGTAGTAGCTATAGCAGTAGATAGTATTCCTAGTCCAGTAAGTAGTGGAGCTGTAGATTGTTCTCCTCCAACACCATTATAGTCTACTAGTCTAGCACTAACAGATACTACTTCTAGATCTTCTACATTCAAGAATAGTAGACCTAGACCATAGAATCTTATACGTGGCTCTAGACCATCAAGTGCAGGAGCTATCTCGTATTTTACAAGTGCTTGTGCCGGGA
>JALTYD010000225.1:0-4764 GCA_027046525.1 Pyrodictiaceae archaeon | reverse complement strand
GTATATGTTAGTTTATACGTCTTATTCTCCCAGTAGAAAGAATATGTACTACTACTAGTACTATTGAGGAGAAACATAGACCTCCTAGCCATCTCGACCCAGTCTTCATATACAGTCCGTGGGAATGTTATAGTCCATACTTTGTACACAGGATCTATAGGTCTAAGTCTAAACTCTAGCTCTACAACAACTAGATCAAATGGATCTAGTACAGCTCCTCCTAGATCTAGATATAAGACTACTCCACCACCTAGTGTAGTAAACTCTCTAGAGAGTCCATGTCTACTTATAATCTCTGCTAGTGGTCCATTACTAGGAGCAGCCCATGGACCTATCCGTGTACCCATATACTTAACAGGAATATCTGTGAAAACTATACTCGCAGAATCTATAACTACTGGGCCTATAGATCCTCTAAGTAGAGTAACTACTCTCTCTGCTCCACGTGATTCAACAATAACTTCTCCATCTACTAGTCCCTGAGAACCAAAGACTAGTATACTCTTTAGATAGATACGGCTAGTCTCATTATTCCATACAATCCCAGAGATAACATATAGTGGCTCAATACTACCACTACGTGGCTCAAAATATACACGAATATTATCTGGATCAAGTAGTCTCGGCAGTAAATGATAGGTAACAAGAACTCCAGGAGCTACACGAGTCTCATTAATCTTAACAAGTTCTTCTTCTACATAGACTGGTTTAGCCCAGTCGAATACTACTACACCTATATCTCTAGTAGCATTTATACTAACACTATAGTATGGAATACTAAATAGTACTAGTAGACTTTCTACTCCTAGAGGCTTTTCTCCAGTAACACCTAGTATCTCCTCTGGCAGGATAACATCATAGCCTGGTCTAAGCCTGAACTCTATAATTCTAGTATCATTCCTAACAACTACACTCAGACGTAGTCTAGTATCTAGTATCTTTGCAAGCTTCCTATCCTCTAAGTCGTAGAATATTCTAACAGCAGTAGAACTATTGAAAGGACCATGACTAGTTATCTTGATAACACCAATTTCTTTTCCTCTACGTACTATCTTGTAGTTAACCCAGTACTCGTCTATAACCTCCTTCTTTACGCCGAAGTAGTAGTTGTCTAAGCCTTTGATAAAATAGCTAGACATATCATACTCTCCTAGTGCTTCTCCTAGATCAATACTACCAGCAGCAAACAACTCCCAGCTCCCACGCTTAAAGAAATTCACAGTTACGAGAAGACTACGAATTTCTACTCTACTTAGATCTCTACATTTACAGAACTGAGAGAGTCTTACTGTTATACTCTGTTCTTCACTCGCAATAAACCCCTTGATAGTAGTACCATTGACTACTAACTCATACCTAATAATAACAATAAAGCCTAGATCACTACCAATACTCCTTACTAGATCACCTGGGTACATTCTTATAGAGAGTTTATAGTCGTAGAGAGGAGCACTACCATATCTCTGTGGTACTAGAGTAATAACACCAACTTCTTCTCCACCTACTATACACCTAGCTTCTAGAACCCCATAGGACTTCTGTACTCTAAATACAGCTGGAGCTACAGGATCACTACGAGAAGTAGCAATACTAGTAGATACTAATACTAGTACTAGTAGAGTTATTAGTATATACAGACTAGTACTCCTTCTGTACATGTAAGTATAATCACCTACTCCCACTCTTATATCTTATATATATAGAAGTTATTATGAAAATAGCTGCTAATACAGTGACTATATAGGTAGCATTCTCTACTACTCTCACGTCTAGTGATAGTACTCCAGTACTACTCTCTAGACTAATAAAACCTGTAATACTACTAGCATCATGTGATGCAAGCATAGCACCTACGAAGCGACTATCAGCATCTATACTAGCATAGTAGAGATCAGGAAATCTAACTGATATATGACGTATAGGTATATTGGTCTCTCCATCATGCATAACAGTAATATGCTTAGTAAACGACATTATATCTTCTCCAGCAAGAGAAATATTCACATCTATACTGAGAGTAATAGAATCTGCTGATGCATAGATATCATTAAAACCTATTGATGCACTAATATTATGGAAACCACTAAATTCTACTGGATTATAACTCCTAGTAATAATCTCTACTGGCACATTTAGAGTACTATCTATCTCACTATAACTAATAGGGTACAGTAATAGTATAGTAGCTAGGAATAGAATAGATGGAAAAACAATACTATACATATCTCTCGAAACAATAATATATAGAATAACGAGTAGAAACCAGACTACAACAATACTCTCAATAAAACCTAGGAAAGTACTAGAGACTATAAATAAGCCAGTAGCAACCATAACAACTCCTACTACTACCAGGAGATTAGCTGAAAGACTCCTAATAATAAAAGCAATAGGTACTACTAGAGTAGAGACAGCTAGAATATAACCTATATCTATCCACTCACCAGAAGACAATCCATAGTACACAAGTAGGAAAGCTATGATGACAGAGAACAATACTAACGATACCCCACCTGGTATATTCTCTAAATATCTCTCCTTATGATACTCTATCGTGATATAAGCAAGTAGAATAATAACACCTACAAGGATAAACGCATAAGGAGCACTTCCTAGAGCGAGAGAAAATATACCAGAAATACTAAGAGCATAACCAGATACAAGCATAATAGATGCTAAAATACTAACCCAATACCTATAGCTATCTCTAAAAATAGAAGCAACAGAAGCAATAACTGCTAGAGAAAAAAACACATTACTAATAACACCAAAATACCCAGAAATAGCCAACTGTATAAGAGCATTAATAGACCAAACACCAACAACAAATAAACAAGCAATAGTATAAACCCATAAACTAAACTCCTCTCTAAAAGCTAGAATCTGGAGTAATAGATATCCAGCAACAAAAAAGAATGTAGAGAATAAAAAGAAAATCCTACCAGTAGTAAACTCTATAGGCTCAGCACCAACACCAGCAAGAACAAGTAGTAGAGAAAGCCCAATAACAGACAAAGTAACAAACTTATATCTCTCAAAAGGCCATACAACGAGAAGAGCAAGACAAGAAGCTACAAAAACATGAGTAGGATAACCACTAGCAAATAATACAAGAGCAACAGTAAGTCCACAAACACTAACTCCTAACCTGAAAAAATCGGAGCCAATCACCAATAGAGATAATATTCTCTAAGACTAGAGAGACAGAATACAATACAGGAAGTATAACGAAAAAATATGGGACAAGATAGTTAACCACAGTCTCTACACCTCTAGCTCCTCCTAATACCAACAACGAGTACTAGCATACCAAATAGTGCTGCAAGACTAGCAGCAACTACTTGGAATGGTATACCACTAGGTGTAGTAGACATCTCAGGTGCTTCGACACTATATATCTCGTGTGGTGGTAGTTTTAGTGCAAATTCAGGTATACCAATCTTTAGCTTACCATCTACAACAGCATATGCTCCTACCTGCGAGGGGTCATAAGCTAGGAAGTGGCATCCAAAACATACTTTATAGCTCTGATCACTCACTGTCCCTGCTGGTGCTGTTGGCAAGAATTTATTATTGAATGGATCCCAAACACCAACTTCTATCTCCATACCGCCCGGAGGAATCATATTAGCTGTTAAACCAGCATTCGTATAGTTTGCACTAGTAAATTCTATACTACCAGCAACAAGATTAACAGTTGGTGGTGCAAATACTCCTGTAACACCACTAACCTCCCAGTAGAATATCCCGCCGAAGAAATCTGGGTAGTTTGTCTCATTACCCCAGCCTACATGCATTACTGCGTGACATTTACATCCAATATTCTCGTGAACAGTACCTATGACATAGTTTGTGTGGCACTGAATACAGTTGTTCCATACAGTTGCACCACTAGTAATATTGTGGTCCCAGAAGCTCTGGCCCATATCTGTTACATAGTTGATAGGCCCATGGCATGGCTGACACTTATCTGGGTGGTCCTGCCCCCATGCATAAGCTGCAGCTGCTAGAAGGACAGGCACTACTAGTAATACTAATCCTATAGTATACGAGAGACGCACTTTTTTCCACCGTGTGTAGATTATGTCTATCCCAATATATAGTTTTTCCGGGATTACTTTATATATATTTTTAGAAACAATAAAAATATGATGAAAAATCTGATTTCCCAGCATATACTATAACAATGCTAGTAATATTTGTACCTATTTCTTATACACAATTTATATTACATATATTACGTATTATGCATGGAATAAGTTTTAATAACGTTATACCACGAAAGTACTCCATGGCCAGTCTATCTAGAGACTACTAAGGTGTCATAATTGCCTCTATGGGATACAGTAAAAACTCGTATAAGATCAGCTTATCAGAGACTGAGAGAACTCCTACTCCAGCGTTGGCAGCTACCACTATGGCTTCTAGCAATAATAGTAATACTTGGAGTTGGTGGAGTAGTAACTGCATATATAACTTATGCCCCGGAGGCTAATACACTATGTAAAGCATGTCACAATATGGTGCCATTCGTAGAGAGTATTGAAGATACAGGACATGGTAACCTCAACTGCCATGTATGCCACCCACTAGGCCCAGAAGTAGTCAAAGAGCTATACATACAGATAGTAGAATCTCCTAGTGCAGCTGAGATAAAAGAAAGATCTAGTAAGAAGATAAATATGTATGAGCCATGTCTCAAGTGCCATACCGAGGGAGACCTAGGCGAGAAGAATATCCACGAAGTACACAATACTATGGCTA
>JALTYD010000224.1 GCA_027046525.1 Pyrodictiaceae archaeon | reverse complement strand
AGTATATTATTTGGGATAGATATTTTAATGGTCTTGTTTAAACACATTCTTGGAATTCCACTATCTATAAGAGGTGTAGTATATGCGAGCTCTAGATACTAAAATAATTGCGGCTGTAATTATCATCATCGTTGTAGCTCTAGGAGCTTTCTTTCTACTAACAAAGCAGCGCCCAGAAGTAACACCTACGCCTTCTCCCACAGAAACATCTCCTTCCCCATCACCATCTCCTACGCCTTCTCCATCACCTACGGCATCACCTACACCAACACCTAAAGAATTTGAAGGAATTATAGTCATTGGTGCACCACTATCACTATCAGGTAAGTATTCTACAGAAGGTCTCCAGAGCTTAATTGGTGCTAAAGCTGTAGTCGAATGGATTAACGACAATGGAGGTATCATAGTTGCAGGTAAGAAGTACAGAGTTGAACTAAAATACTACGACGATGAATCTAGTCCTGAGAGAGTAACAAGCCTAGTCGAAAGACTAGTCACTGTTGATGATGTCAAATTCCTGTTAGCACCATATAGCTCAGGATTAACTTTCAAAGCTGCTCCTGTAGCTGACAAGCTAGGAGCTATAATGGTAAGCCATGGTGGTGCAAGCGACCATATATTCGAGCAAGGCTACCACTACGTTGTACAAGTACTAACACCAGCTACGAGATACTTCCACAGCATACTCGATATGATCAAGGAAATCGATCCAACTGCTAAGAGGATAGCTATTATCTACAAAGAACACGAGTTCTCGAGGACTGTCGCTGAAGGCGCCAAAGAATATGCAGAAAAGCTAGGATTCGAAGTAGTATTTTTCAAGAGCTACCCCAAGGATGTAACTGATATGACACCTATACTACAAGAACTAGCAGCTACTAATCCAGATATCATACTAGGAGGAGGACACTTCCAGGATGGACAACTACTAGCTAAACAACTAGCAGAACTAAACATAAATGCTAAACTAATTGCAATCCTAGTTGCTCCAGCACTACCGAAGTTTTACGAAGCACTTGGACAGCTAGCAGAAGGTATCGCTTATCCAGCTCAATGGGAAGTAGGAGTTAAATATGGTCCAGAGAATACACCACCAGGTTTTGAGTGGTTTGGTCCAACACAAGACGAGTTCTTAGAATACTATAGTAGAGTAGCTAAAGAACTAGGCTACCCAGATATGAAGCCTAGCTATCATGCAGCAGAAGCAGGAGCAGCTGTTCTATTTATTGCAAAAGCTATAGAGAAAGCAGGAAGTTTTGATCCTGATGCTGTCAGAGAGGCTATGAATAACTTAAAACTATATACATTCTTCGGAGAACTACAGATAGACCCAGAAACAGGCCTCCAGATAGAACACGATATGGTTGTAGGCCAGTGGCAGGATGGCAAGAAGGTAATTATATGGCCTCCAGGAGCAGCAACAGCTAAACCACTCTATCCAATACCTACATGGGAAGAAAAGAAGAGCTAGTTTTTTCCCTAACTCTTCTCTCTAGACTATATATGTTTTTCTCTAACTATAATACACAACTACTACTATCCATGGTGAGGAGGATAGAAAAACTAACAGTGGTGGTAGATTGGTAGAGTTTTCACTTATAAGTAGTGCTCTAACATACGGATTGCTAGTAGGTGTTATCTATGGAGTTATGACCGTCGGGCTCAACATAATATTCGGTGTATTGAAGATAGTAAATGTTGGTCATGGAGCTTTTGTAATGATTGGTGCATATATAACCTACTGGTTATTCACACTATACAATATACCTCCACCACTCTCTATACTGCTTTCTCTAGTAATCGGTCTAGGGCTTGGATATGCATTTTACTACCCAGTTATTAGGAGGATTATCGGTGCACCAGAGCTAGCTACACTATTAGCAACATTCGCTATAGGCGTTCTCCTACAAGAAACTGCTCGTATCCTCTGGAGTCCAGATAGCAGAGGTTTT
>JALTYD010000223.1 GCA_027046525.1 Pyrodictiaceae archaeon | reverse complement strand
TGCTTACATAGATAAACCACTTCTATATAGTTCACATAAATTACCTAGTAGCTGGTTATTCAATATAGTTCTTGGACCACTACTCGATATATCTACAATAGCTTTAACAACATCTTCTATAACCACGTATGTTCTTATACTAATATTATTTCTATCTACGCCGTCATTATCTCGTAAAGCTAAGATTAGTGCTACTATATCAGCCTTCTCTGCGATTATAAATATACCTTATCCTGCTCTTCTCTTGATCTCTATCTATCCGGCACACATAGTCACAAAAGTCTCAAAAATGCTAGAAAGAGATAGTGAACCTTTAGGATATATAGAATCTATCCTTTCAGTACATCCTATAACCCCCGATAGAAGATTCCATCACATATTAAGTAGAGAGTGGGGATGGCTTGCTCTCCCAGAGAGATTTAAATACTCTGTAGCTATTACAATGGAGAAAAACCCACACATCATTATAACTGGCACTACAGGATCTGGGAAATCAACACTAGCAGCTAAAATAGCACTACAGGTACATAGAAGTCATGACAATACACACATACTGGTTATAGATCCGCATGGAGAATACAAATACAATATACATAGCAGAGAAGTAAGTTTAATTGATGCATCTCTAGTTTCTATAAATCCACTTGAGCTTCAAGGAGAAACACCTCGTAAGAAGATTATAGAAGTAGTTAGTACTATTAGTTCTATCTTCAATCTTGGTCCTCTACAAGCTAGAACTCTCGAAGAATTAATACAATTAGCATATGAATCACGTGGAATACTAGAAAGCGATCCCTCTACGTGGACAAAAGAGCCCCCTACCTTAGAGGATGTAATTCTGGCGGCAAAAGCTAGAGCAGAGACAGATCCAAGGGTAGCATCCATCTACCTATACTTGTCTAGCTTGTCTCACACAGTATTCAAATCTACAACATTCACTCTTGAGACTCTAGAGAGGAGAGGAATAAGTATAATAGACTTATCGAAACTAGCTAGTAGAGAACAGCAAATACTCTATGTCGATACATTGTTAAGATTTATATACAACTGGGCTAAAAGGAGAGGTCATTCTAATAGACTTAGGCTTTTCATAGTAATAGATGAGGCCCATCTTTTTGCTCCAAAACATAGAAAAACCTCTATCCTAGCTAATATGGTGGCTGAGTTAAGAAAATATGGCGTAGCTATTTTGATAGTAACACAACGCCTCGATGAACTACACGAGTCTATTATAGTTAATACAGCTACTAAGATAGCTCTCAAACAAGTAGGTCATCAAACAGTCGAGTACACAGCTAAGTCTCTATCTGAATATCCAGATAATAAGAGGATAGCAGTAATTGCTCATACTATCTCAAGTCTCCCCAAGGGAAAAGCTGTCGTTAAAGACTACGATTACGAAGACCCCCTCATTATATCCATAGAGTGAGATAAGGACTATCTCCAAATACACAGACTACATCTTTAAAAAACTCAAAGTTATTCAAAAAGTGGAGAGGGTATAGACACTTGTCGGAGACAGCAGTAGAAGAGACTTCTGAGGAAGCTATTACTGAGACTGAAGAAAGTCTTGGAGAAGAAGTCGAAGAAGAACCAGTAGAACTAAGCATGCTACTACTTGAAACAATGGTCGAACGCACTATACTCCTAGAAAAACTAGCTCTAGGAGAGATATCTATTGAAGAAATCACCAAGAAACTGGAAATAAAAAGAAGAACAACAAAGCCTAAATCACAACAGCGTAGAAGAAAGAAGAAGTAGTTCTCAAGCTAGAGTGTTTTCTTAACTTCCACGCTATACCCTATTGATGATAGTATATTTGTTAGAAAATCAGTACTTACTCTACGATCAAAGACTATTACAGCTCTTTTTTCTCCTCTATCGATATAGAGTTTTACCTTGTCTATAAGAACTTCTCCTCTTATATAATCATCTGGCTTATGAGGTACAACCAAATAGTCTTT
>JALTYD010000222.1 GCA_027046525.1 Pyrodictiaceae archaeon | reverse complement strand
TAGTGTTTATTCCTAGAAGATTACTGATTTAATTGTGTAATGCTTGGTACATATATCTTGGGCTTTCTCAGAGGGTATAAATTAGATGAATATTAGAGTAAAGAATAAGTTGTACTATGCGCTACTTAGTGGTCTACATCCTACTTTACCAAAAGCAGAGTTAAGAGCTATTTTAGAAGCAGAAAAATATAGATATTATAGAATAGTAGCTGAGCTAGATCAGCTAGTTATATACGAGCTAGATAGATCATCAAGAGGTATAGCTAGACGGTCTGGGCTTATTCATGAAACTGGAAGAGTATTAGCTATTTCTGATGCAGAAGAAGGAGAGCTACTAAAGAGTATAGAGAGTATAGAGTGGGATGGAATACTAGATAGTGATGATAGAGTTAGAGTAGAACTTAGACGTTTACGTGGATATGCCGAGAAGCAATTACCTCATGAGGCTGAGTACAGAGTAGCAAAAAAACTTGATACTATACTACCTAGTTGTTGTAGAGCTAGAGTAACTCCAAGGAATCCTACTAAATACTTAAGGATTATAGTGACAGAAGGAGTAGCCATAATAGGCTTAAGAGAAGATATTCAGCCTAAGAAGCTTTTAAGTCAGCATAAACCACGTAGTAGGCCCTTCTACTACCCAGGTAGTCTTGACCCCAAGATAGGGAGATTATTTGTAAATCTCTCACGTGCATCAGTAGGTAGAATTTATCTTGATCCCTTCTGCGGTACAGGTGGTTTTGCTGTAGAAGCTAAGACTATGGGGATAGAGTCTATCTGTGGAGAGATTGTATATAAGCTGACTAGAGGAGCTAAGATAAATATAGAAGCTTATAGAGGGCCACCAGCAGATGTTATACAGTGGGATGCAGATAGTATTCCACTAAGAGATGAATCTATAGATTCAATAGGTACTGATCCCCCCTATGGTAGGAGTGTCTCGACAAGAGGAAGATCTACAGCTAAACTATTAGAAGAGTTTCTGATAGAAGCTGAACGTATACTTAGAAAAAAAGGATATATAGCTACTGCGTTACCTCACTGGATAGATCATGAGAATCTCTTAGATAAAACAAGTGAGCTAAAATACATAGAGATACACTACATGAAGGTTCATAGAAGTTTAACTAGAAAGATATTAGTAGTGAAGAAAAAATAGATCTCTAAAAAAGAGAGCTAACTAGGTTTCTTTGCTTGTACTACTGCTGTAAAGACATTACCACCCTCAGTGTAGAGTTTGACAGTATAACTAGTACCAGCAACTGCATCAGCACCTAGACTTACATAGACCCAGCCTTCACTACCAGCAGGTATAACTTTGTTTGTACCACTAGTACATGCATTTTGATCAAAGTTTATACCAGTAGTTAGACCAGTAGCTAATCCTACAACTTCTATAGAGTCTATAGTAATGTCTCCTCCCTGGTTCTTTACATGTAGACAGAGTTCATCATCGTTTGTACCAGTGTTTATAGTAATGTTACTGTCTGGGTATATTACGAGTTGTTCTGTTCCTCCTGCAAGTCCTCCCCATAGACCAGTTATCCAGCCTACAACAGCAATAGCAATAGCTACTGTAACAGCAAGTATTATTATAGTAGCTATAACAGGACTAATACCACGCATTATATATATCCCCTTTATTAACCTCCAGATAAAGTATCCGTAGACTTCTCATATAAAATTATATTGTGTTAGAAGAAGTTAACAATAGAGTATTATTGGTGTATTAAAATAAGTAAACTGAGTAGAGCTAGACGAAAAGACCCTTTGATAGAGTATTACATAAGATTAAGAAAAAGAGGAGAGGAAGCTTAGCTTTTTGCTTGTACTACTGCTGTAAAGACATTACCACCTTTAGTATAGAGTTTAACAGTATAACTAGTACCAGCAACTGGAGTTCCAGTAGTAATATTTGCACTTATCCATGTTTCAGAGCCAGCAGCGATAACTGTTGTGTTTATATT
>JALTYD010000221.1 GCA_027046525.1 Pyrodictiaceae archaeon | reverse complement strand
TATAATACCTATACGTATAGATGGGCCTTCTAGATCTCCTATTAAAGCTAGAGGTCTCCCTACTTTACTTTCTGCTTCTCTAACCATTGAGACTAGTTCTTTCCAGAAATCTGGATTTCCGTGTGCGAAATTTATTCTGAAGCCAGAGACGCCAATGAGTGCCATTCTCTCAATAATGTCTAGAGAAGAAGTCGAAGGTCCTAGTGTTACGATAATCTTTGTTCGTGGTATCAAAATTGACACCATTGCTATAGCTCTCTAGCCATTAAATAAGCATCTTCTCCATCCACGTAATATCTTGGTATTCTTCTAACTATTTTAAAACCAAGTTTCTGGTAGAGATTAATAGCTGGTGTATTAGAAACACGTACTTCAAGATAAACCTCACTGCAGTTATAGATATTCTTCATAGATTCCATAGCTTTAATCATGAGCATAGTACCTATCCCCATTCTTCTGTACTCCTTAAGTACTGCTACAGAGACTATGTGTCCTTTTCTGATTAAGGTGAAAATCTCCTTGAAGAAAGCTGCCCCTTCTTCGATGCGCGACATAATATATCCGACAATCCTCCCTTCGATCTCTGCTACGTAGAAAGCTTTCCCCCACTTCTCTAAGTGTTCTCTAAAGAACCATTCTGGGTAGTTCTCTGGGAGGGTCTCTCTATTAATCATAATGATGTTAGGTAGATCTGATAGTGTTGCATTTCTAACAATAATATTTACTTCCTTCTTTATCACTCCTGGTAGCATAGTTACCATGCTAATCCCATTTTGTTAAACCGCTCTTGCTTTTAAGTTAAAATAATTGGTTGTAGTTCCTAGTCTAATGATGTGGATTCTTTAACTTCCACTACCAGATCTTTGAAGAGTTTCTTTAAGAGACTTGTAGTGATAATAGGTCTTCCATCGGGTAATGAGATTACTTGGTCTGAAAGACTAATCTTTGAGTACTCTGGTATCTGCTTAGATACTCTATCCTCGAAAGACTCTACATATGGGTTTACTAGAAATACTCCAATTGGTATTCTACTCTCACTATCTAGAGCTCTCCTTATTGCTTCTATTCTCTTCTCCTTGTCTCTTTCCGGGGAGGAGACATATGGATCCCATCCCTCATCTTCTAGTCTATAAAGAGTTTTCCTATAGAACTTTAAATCGTATATATCATTATAGGTTACACATGGCTGTAATACGTCAATTAATGCTGCTCCTTTATGACGTATAGCCTTCTTTATAACATCTTTTAGATGTCTTATATCCATTGCATATGAACGTGCTACAAAGGTATAGCCACTTGAGAGTGCAAGCACGATAGGATCTACATTGTTTTGTATATTTGGTTTCGGTAGAGCTTTAGTTTTAACTCCTAGTGGAAGAGTAGGTGAGGCTTGTCCTTTTGTTAAACCATATACTTGATTATTATGGACAATTACAGTTAAGTCAATATTCCTTCTACCTAGTGCAACAAAGTGTCCTGCACCTATACCTAGTAAGTCGCCATCGCCGCCATTAACTATAACGGTGAGTTTTGGATTAGCAAGTTTTATCCCCATAGCAAAAGGTATTGCTCTTCCATGTAAGCTATGGACACCATTGACTTGGATAAAATGTGGTGTCTTACCTGAACATCCAATACCAGATACAATAACTGTCTTTGTTGGATCTAGATCCAGTTCTGAGAAAGCTTGTGTCATAGCAGAGACTATTCCATAGTCTCCACAGCCAGGACACCAGTCAATCCATACATCTGTTCTATAATTATTCATCCTATTCACCACGCTCCAATATTACCTTCTCTTCACCATCAAGAATGCGTAAAACCGAGTCAACCACTTCTTCGAGATACATAGGCCTACCAGTGAATTTCAAAATAAAGTTCTTAGGCTTAATATTAGTATACATTGAAACTATTTTTGATGCTTGTGCACTGTAATTGTTTTCGATAAAAATTGTATTTTCTACTCCTACTTTCT
>JALTYD010000220.1 GCA_027046525.1 Pyrodictiaceae archaeon | reverse complement strand
CAACCAGACTCAGATATAAGCAGAGATAACTTGTGGGGGACTATCCAGAGAATAGCAAGAAATCTAGTTAAAATACTAGACAGCTATGATGTAAAAACAATAGAATATACTACATACTGCCCTGAGAATGCCAGAAGAGGATGGATTATACTAGAGTTTGAATCACCAATACTACCACCATATAGAAAACAGAGAGGCCCACCAGTGTGGATGAAAAATCATGTAAAAACATTCTTGAGAAAATACCTAAAGTGTAAAGATACAGTTAAACTATGGATAGACGAAGAAGGACATCTATCTGTTCTAATAAAGCGAAAATCCACCAGCATAGAAGAAGTATTAGAGAATACATTATCGAGAAGAGACTTTCTACCTAAACATGCACAAAACTACAAAATAGACATCCTAGATCTCCAACAAGCTCTCCAAGAAATGATAGAGGAAGAGAAAATATGGTTAATGAATTTTATAGCAAAAACATACCCCTGGATAGAAAACTAAGCATAGCTTCTTCTAGATATGTTATTTGTTACCCAAAACCACAGTCACATAGATGTGATGAAGTAGTAAATGAATTACTATCTATAGGAATAGATAACTACATACCCTATGGAGAAACTATTCTCGGACAATATAGAATACTCGGTAGAGGATGGAGCACCAACGTCTTCCTAGCAACATGGAGGAGAAGAAAAATCGTAGCTGTAAAAGTACTACATCCTAATTCTAGGAGAAAAACCATACTGAAAGAAGCACTATTCTGGCTTATTGCATCACACTACAATATTGCCCCAGAATACTATACTGCAACAAAAAATGTTCTAGTCGTAGAGCCTGTCCTCGGACCTAAACTAAAAAACTACAGACCAAATAGCTGTAGTGAGTATAAATACATAGTAAGGAGAATACTCTGGAAAACCTACCTCCTAGATAAGCTAGGAATAAGACATGGAGAGCTAGCTAGGCCATGGAAACAAATACTAGTAGATACAGAGAAACTAGAACCATACATAGTAGACTACGACGCAGCAACAACAACACATCCAAACAACTTAACACAGCTCCTAGGCGGACTACTACGCAGCAAGCTATCATCTCTCTGTCTACCCAGAGTAGACAAGAAGTATACTATGATAAGGAAACTACTAAAACAATACAAAAAAGAAAAAAGTATAGAAATCGTAGAGAGGTTGGAGGCTTCCCTTGGAATCTAGAACATTAACAAACTATTGCGACCACGTAGAAGCTCTTACAAAAGAAGAAGCTAGGAGAATCATCGAGATAGTGCTCGAAGAAGGCTATGCTACAAAAGACCTAGCTCTACTTATTCAGGTAAGCCCATCAGCAATATCTAGGTATACCCATGGTACTCTACACCCAAGTAGAAACACAATATGCCGGCTACTCGAAGTTGTAGACACTAAGACAAGAAATAGAATACTAACATACATAGCACAAACAGTATGGAGAAGACTAAGATCAATCCTCGTACAAATAGAAGATATAGATAGAGAAAAAATACTAGAAGAAATTATAGATAGTGTATCAAAGTTTCTAACTAAAACAAGCTAGAGGAGAATGAAACAAAATAAACCCGTACAAAAAACTTACAATGTGGCTATAAGTGCGGGGGTGCCCGAGCCAGGTCAAAGGGGACGGGCTGAGGACCCGTTGGCGTAGGCCTGCGTGGGTTCGAATCCCACCCCCCGCACCATAGCCTATTCTCTCAGGTATTTCTCTACAACAGCTCTATAGATACTAAGTAGAGATTCCTTACTACAACCACTAAGATTAATACCTATTACTCTATCCAAATAACTACACTCACTACGTATTATACCATCCACTGTTCTCCCTCTACACATCTCTAAAAACTGGTGATTTATTTCAAAGAACATCTTACCCCACTTAAATATACCTAAAAGTCTTTGCGCCAACTCACTAAAACCAATTATATACAACGCTGCTGATAAGGCCTCAACACTAC
>JALTYD010000219.1 GCA_027046525.1 Pyrodictiaceae archaeon | reverse complement strand
ATACTAATCATTGTCCCAGGACTTACATAGACACTGCCGATAACAACACCAATAACTCTATCTCTATCTTTTACTAGTAGCTTATCATCCTCCTTGACGATTTCTCCGTATAGTTTCTTTTTAGCAACACCTATTGAAGGTTTATTAAAGACTACTCCTACGTGGCTAGCTATTCCTAGTCTCCTCGGGTGTGCTATTCCATGGCCATCGACTACTACTAAGTCTATATCTATATTCTCTACTACTCTTAGTAGTGCTGGAGCTAGTACATACATCTCTCTAAAAGCTAGTAGGCCAGGTATATATGGTATACATATAGGCCTGATACATGCTGTACAGTGTATAGGCTTGTAGTTCTCAGCTTCTATGGCAACAGCTACTCCAATACCTATTTCGGAACTGCCTAATCTTCTATACGCTACATCTAGGCCAGCAATTAGCTCTATATTGTCTAGATCTAGTCTATCTTCTAGTACGACCATACTAGATAGTATTCTCTGTGCTCTAGAAGCTCTCTGTGCATCAAAGTTCTCTCTAATACTCTGACAGACTCTACTACTAGGCATAAGTTAGAGCACTTCCCAGAGCAGTTTAGAGCCTCCAGCTATGGTATAGCTCTTCTATAGTAAATAGGCTTAGCTACTAGCTCTAACCAGATAGATTCTACGCTAGGAGGACTATACTGTATAGCTGGTTTTTCAGTTAATCTATTAAGTTCTACATACACATGTATAAACTAGCTACTGGAGGTAGAGAGTTGGAAGAAATCTTTAGAGATAAGCTAGTTAAAGAGATAATCAAGAAGACGAGAATTCTCTGGGCTCTAGAACATGCTATGTCTCTAATGGGCTGGGATCTAGAAACCTATATGCCGAGGAGAGCTATAAACGATAGATCAGTAGCATTCGAAGAACTAAGTGCTCTCCAGCGTAGACTAGTACTAGATCCAGAACTAGTAAAACTAGTAGAGAGAGCCGAAGAGAATACTAGTAGTATGAACGACTACGAGAAAGGAGTAGTTAGAGTTATGAGTAGAGCTATACGTATAGCTACATCACTACCAGAAGAACTTGTACGTAGAGAAGCAAAGATAACTAGTAGAGCAACAGTAGTATGGGCAGAAGCAAGGAAGAAAAACAACTACGAAGAATTCAAACCATACCTTGAAGAGATAATAGATATCGTTAGAGAGAAAGCAGAGAAACTAGGATACGAAAAACACCCATATGATGCACTACTAGATCTCTACGAAGAAGGCCTAAGGACAAGAGACGTAGAAGAGATATTCAACGAGCTTGTACCAGAGACACGTAGAATACTTAGATCTATAGAGAAGAGGGGATTCTATCAACGTAGGCACGAGTTAGAGGGGATGAAATATGATAGAGATAGAGCATCACAGCTACTAAAGAAACTACTAGATGATCTAGAGTGGCCGTGGGAGAGAGGTAGACTAGATGTATCACCACATCCTTTTACGATAAACATGGGTATAGATGATGTAAGAATAACAGTGAGATATGAAGGAGTAGATATAAAGAGAGCAGTATATGCACTAATCCACGAGTATGGACATGCACTATACGAACTACAGATAGATCCAGAGCTTAGATGGACACCTCTCCAGGGAGGAGCTAGTCTAGGTATACATGAGAGCCAGTCTCGCTTCTGGGAGAATGTAATTGGTAGAAGTCCCTGGGCTATGAAGTGGCTAAAAGAGAGGATAGATTCCTATCTAGAATATACATCTAGATTCAGTATAGTAGAAATATACAAATATGTGAATACAGTGAAACCGAGCCTCATAAGAGTAGATGCAGATGAAGTAACTTATAACCTACATATATATCTAAGATTTACCTTAGAGAAGATGATGCTAGAAGAGAAGATTAGTGCAGATGAACTACCAGTAGAGTGGGATAATAAGATGGAGGAGCTTCTAGGTATTAGGCCTAAGAACTATAGCGAGGGTGTACTACAGGATATACAC
>JALTYD010000218.1 GCA_027046525.1 Pyrodictiaceae archaeon | reverse complement strand
ACCTTCAATTTCACTATATATTTCTTCAGGAGTCTTTTCACCAATGTTACTTATATACTTATCAAAATTAATATCCTCTATACTAGTGTTTGGACTACTTATTAACTCATTACTTAGCCTATCTATAGTAGCTTTATACCTAAGATATTCTGTTAGCTCATCAATTGGTAAATATATCTTTATTGTATCGTATATAGCTACTGGAAGAGTCCATCCCCTAGTAGCTCTTATATCATTAATATTATCTCTTATAACATTGTTCCAATCTAAGACGCGGAATTGCCCGCGAGCCGGGATCTTATGAACGGTTAATATGAAATCTGCTATTTTCTCATCTATAGACTCTAATAGCTTTGCTTTCTGAGACCGTCTATTGCCTTGCTCCGCGAATCCACTAATCATTAAAGCGGAGATAGTAGATACTGCAAGGGAATCGGGTTTAGATAGAAGACATGCTATATCTTTAAGTGCAGCGTATCCGTTGGCCATGTTTATGTAATCAACACCTGGTTCTGTCGGCAAAACGGCTACTGGAAAAACCTTAGTATTCCTGAGATCAATATCATTTAGTACCCTATATAGTATGTCTAGGATTGATAGGTGCATACCGCTTCCCGTGCCTCCACCAAAACTGAAAAGCACCCAGACTATTAGAGACATCTCATCTACCCTTACGCCAGCCCGTAGAAGTTTTTCCCTTATCTCTAAGAGATCTGATCTTATTGCAGAATATATTCTATCCTTAACTCCTGGAATACAATCTACGATGAAGCGCGCGATTAAACGATTTCTACCAACCCCAGCTGCTCCGATGGATATTTGTCTTAGTTTTGCCAATACATTTGGATCGTTCCATGGGAACCAGTCACATTTATTTTTAGATCCATATCTAATGTATTTTACTGGATCGGATAGATAATCTTCTATAATATTAAGTCCACCTAACCAAAGGATTTGATCATTAGGAATTATACGCTCGTCTTTATCCTTATTTCGTATTTCTGTTTTGGAATCTTTTGCAGTATCAATTATCCTAGGTTTGATTATGAAGCGTATGGATGTCTTCTCTAGAAATTCTTTTAAATTTTTAGTTATTTCGAAAGCTGCCATGGATCCGGCATGACCAATTCCTACAACATAGATGGCGTTAGCCGAAATTCTTTGAGACAATGTATCACCCAAGTAAATATTGTTGTGTTATACTACTTTATATTTAAAGGTTATCCCGTGGAATGAATATATATGGGAGGAGTCGTGGATGCAACAGTGGTGTTCATAGACGTATCTATTAGCATGTATAGAAATAGACATATAGATGTGATCGTCGATGGCCTAAAATCCCTTGCTCAACAGAATTGGAGGAAAACGAGGCCTATGGACTGGAACATATATCTTTTCCTACACTTCCCTCCTCACGACTCCCCCAATTTAATATACTGGCATAGAGGCTCTACCTTAATTGATTGGAGAAGAATTGCTTCATATCTAGAGAGAATATCTTATGCGGGTTCTAGGGGCTTGCCTGGCACAAACCCGGCTAAAGCGCTAGTCAACGGATTGAGGAGATATCAGAGCTACCTATTAGGAACTTCAAAGGTCAATATAATTATTATATCTGATTTTGAAGTAAGTATTGAAAAGGATAGAATAAATAACTATTTGGACGACCTTGAGCATCTCATAAAAAGACGCACATGGGGTAGGAAAGAAGTTAACATAAATCTATACATACTACCTAGCCCCAACGAGATCGGCAATGAACTGATTAAACGTATAGAAGAGTTCTTTAAAGCAAATATACTAAGACTAGATCCATCACTGGTAGTGGAAACTTTACTAAGACAGATACTAGTCTAGGCAACTGTTTAGAACTACATTGAATACGTTGATCAAATTAAGCCTAGAGCCTCGAGAAAACCTTAAGCTACATCATGTCACTATAATATCCTATACACTCAAAGGGCTATGGTATAATCAAGATCGACCTGTTTCCTCCTCTAATACCAATAATAG
>JALTYD010000217.1:543-9772 GCA_027046525.1 Pyrodictiaceae archaeon | reverse complement strand
TACTCGCCATCGATAACCATCTCTGACAGCTTCGAGATAAGCTTGTACTTCTCCTCCCCCCTCTTTACAGCTGCTAGACTTACATGGCTCCAAGAGAACCCTATAGGCTTCCCAGCTACTAGCTGGTGGAGCTTATAGAGTGGCTCAGGCTGTGGCTCGACACCTCTAGCTCCATAGAGTAGGATATCTTCTGACTGGAACAATATACTACGTACTCCACCTCTTATATTGACTTCTACTTCTCTAGCTATCTTATCTAGAGGTATAAATCTCAGAGGCTTCAATGTAACAGAGCAGAAACGACATCCTCTCGGGCATCCTCTCATAATCTCTACTAATCCATTTATACTAGGTGCTTTTATCTCTGAGATATCTTTGATACTAGGTGATTCTTCTGGTTTAACAACTACGTGGTACTGTAGGCTAGGATCTCTATTGATAATCTTATCGACTACTTCTACAATTACATTATCAGCTTCTCCCTCAACTATAACATCTACAGGCCACCGTCTAGGAGCATATGTATCAACAAGCCACTGCCATGCAGCAGGACCACCTACTACTATCTTTAAGCCATACTTCTTCCTACTAAGCCATATCTCTGGCATTGATATGAATTCTTCGAAGCTCCGAGCATTGAGAGGTTTTCTGCCAGTTAGAATCCACCACTCATTACTAGGCGAGTTTAGAGCAAAATAGTCGTGATGTCCTACTAGTAGAGCTTTAGGCTTAACCTCTCGTAGATAGTAAGCAAGGTAGTCTGGATCTATAATAGCTGCGCGATAGCCGTTATCGAGTAGCTTAGCTTCTATTTTCCTCAAACCATAAGGTGCTCTAGTAGGCCTACCATACTCGTCTACTGGGACTGGAGGACATACGATTCTACTCCATAGCTTAGTACCTAGGAAGAGAGGAGGACTCGTAGCTACGAAACCTAGAAATTCATATCCATGGTATTCACTCATTAAGCATCTATCAACACTAATAACTACATCTAGCTGTATAGTCTTCTTTGGCTTTCTACGAGTATGTATGAGGGCCATAGTAGACCCTCATACTATTAGGTCATCGAGGTATACTCTCAGTATAGACAGAATAAGAGTATAGATCCTTATAGGTATTATCTCGCTATAGAGAAGAAAGCTACTCTACTAGGTCTCTTAGGACATGTACTTCTATGCCTTCGATATTCTTACCCTTGTCTAGCCCAATAACTGTCCTAGAATACACAGCAGGTACTACTACTCTATTCTTCCTCTCTCTCCCAGAGAATACTCTCTTAGCTTTCTCAGCTATCGAGAAGACATGGTCTATAGTCAGGTCTCTCCATAGTGCTGTTACTAGGTATATTTTTCTCCTCGTACGTACAACTCCATCGATATAAGAACGTAGTTCTTTGTCTTTAACAGGGCCAGCATATTCTACTATCTCACCTCTCTTCTCTACTATACTCTCTTGGTGTTTTAGAGATTCCCTCTTCCATATCCTCTCGACGTAGTTGCTGATGTTACTCTTTATGAAATCTATGATCTTGCTGTATTCTTCTAGTTCTAGATAGTATAGCCTGGGAGCTACAGCGCAGAACCAGAAGTTTACATAATAATCTACAATTGTGTAGAAAGTATACCTCCTAGCTAGTGGTGCAACTCTCTTGATAACTCCTAGTTCTTCTAGAGTAGAGATATACTTAGGTAGAGCATTGAGAGGTACTCTACTCTCTCTAGCAATTTCTTGGAGTGTATGATGCCCCTGGGCTATCGCGCATAGTATCTGGCTATAGCGATCAATATCTCTCAGCTTCTGAGATAATAGGTAGAGAGGCTCGTTCTTTAGAGGTGCTCTACTAGAGAGTACAAGCTCTTCTATGTTTTCTAATAAGTTCTTCTTCGGATTAACTAGCGATAAATAGTATGGTATTCCTCCGAATACAGCATATATCATAAATGCTTCTACAAGATCTCTCGAATCTCCTAGGAATCTATATACTTCGCGGAAACTTAGAGGCTTCAACTCTATCTCGGCTGATGCGTATCTAAGCATCTCTCTGTATAAGAGTGAGTATCTAGATGAGACTATACTATCGAAATCTCCAGATACAACTAGTACAGATGGAGGTACACTATTACTACTCCTCAGCTTCTTAATTTCTTCTAAGAATCTACTCATAAACTCGTAGATAGTAAAGAGCTTCTGGAACTCGTCTATAACAATAGCTATTTTACTCTCTAGTAACTTACTAGTAACAAAGTCTATGAAGTCTTCGAGATCTCTAAATCTAGGATCTTCTCCTAGCTGTGATACTATCTGTTCTCTGATTGTTTTAACGAGTATATCAGGGTTTGAGAAGCTAGCAACAATATATAGACATGGTATATTGTTCCTAGATATCCATGTCTTTAATAGTCTAGTCTTACCTAGTCCTCTTCTACCACGTAGTATAACGAATTCAAAACTACTACTATACCAGATACTCTTCAGCTTCTCTAACTCTCCCTCTCTACCAATGAAGAAGTTTTCTCTACTAGTCATTTCTGAGACGACCCACTCTCTAGTATAACTACCTAGTTTCTACTACTAACTATCTCTAAACATTAGATATTATTACTATTAGTAGTATTAATAAAGTATCTATATAGAAGACTGCTGGGAGTCGCTCCTAGAAACTTCTTCTACTATGCGAGGTAGTATCTCTCCAGCTCTCCCCTGTATATATACATCTGCTATCTCGCTATATGCATCTCTATCAGGATTAATATCTACTATACTACCACCATTATCTCTGACAATAAACGGTATATAAGCTGCTGGGTATACAGCACCACTTGTTCCAATAACTAGTACTAGATCAGATCTACTAGCTAGCTCTACAGCTCTCCTCCATGCTTCTCGTGGTAGTTCTTCGCCGAAGAATACAACAGATGGTCTTAGAGGAGAGCTACACTCTGGGCATATAGGTGGTACTTCTCGTGGTGGCTCACTTATACCTATACTATATCTACAGCTAGGATTTATACATCGGAGTACCCATAGAGTACCATGTAGTTCTATAACATTCCTAGACCCAGCTCTCTGGTGGAGTCTATCTACGTTCTGTGTAATAACAGCTTTTAGAAAACCTAGACGTTCTAGTTCTGCTAGTGCTCGGTGCCCAGGATTAGGCTCGGCTTTCTCGACAAGCTCCATTCTCCATTTATACCACTCCCATGCTTCTCTGAGATTAGCTATAAATCCATCGATAGAAGCATACTTCATAGGATCTATTCTCGTCCATAATCCATTCTTCCCTCTGAATGTTGGTACACCACTCTCAGCAGATATACCTGCGCCTGTGAATGCAATAGCGTGTCTAGACTTAGTGATAAGTTCTGCTACTAATCTAATCTTATACTCTATAGACATTACTATCAGCTACTCTGGGAATTCTGTTGGTACTATCTTAGCTACATTAACCATTGCGATAGAAGCTCTAGCAAATTTGAGTATAGTACCTATATCGCCTTTCTCTAGTTTAAGTTTTCTAGTCATAAGAGCTGTAGTAGGATGTATCCTCCCCCGGATAATCTCTAGCCATGTCTTATAGGACCCAGTTATAGTATAGCTAGCTATAGCTGGATCTGGATCTTTCTTCCACTCTACACTCCTACAGACTCCTTCGTGTAGGTCTAATAGCATACCTATAGACTCTGCATTATACCTCTCTCTTATACTAGCTGGGAGATCTCTGACTACTAGCATAACTGTACCATGTCTCCAATTTCTACCAGCACTTCTATATTCTTCTGACTCAGTAAGAGCTCTACAGTATGCTCTACTCCACTCAGGGCCAGGGAAGAGATACTTATCCACCAACTCTATAACGCCTCCAGCTAGTACATTTTATTCAGTATAGATTTTATCTCCTCAGGACCTACTGGAGCTGGATTGAAAGCAAGTTCAGAATCCTCCATAGCCTCCTGAGATATTTCTTCTACTAGGTTCTTCCACTCGCTCTGTGGCGGCGGGCTAGGTAGATCTCTTATACGTCTAGGATGTCCTATTTTCTCATAGAATCTCAGTATCTGTTGCGGCAAGTTATTCCTAGTATTAGTCCATAGAGAGAGATGCCTACTCAGCTCTGTGTATTTCTCTTTAGCTTCTTCTGAGTTCACAAAATTATACTCTACAACGTATGGTAGAGCTAGAGATACAGCTAGTCCGTGGTGTAGTTTTAGTCTAGGCCCTACTGCGTGTGCTATTGCGTGTGCTACACCTAGACCTGCATTTGTAAATGCTATTCCAGCCATAGTAGCTGCTAAGTGTATACGTGCTCTAGCTTCTAGATCAGTAGGATTCTCGAGAACTCTAGGTAGGAGCCTAAATATAGTCTCTACGACTTTCTCTGAGAGAGAATCAGTATATGGTGTAGCCATAACTGCTACATATGCTTCTACTGCATGAGATAATGCATCTAGAGCAGTATTCCTCGTGAGATCTCTAGGCATAGTAGCTGGTAGTCTTGGGTCGAGAATCGTAGCATAAGGTACGAGCTCGTAGCTCCCGAGAGCTATCTTTCTCTTCTTCCCACTGACTATCTTCGTTATAACTACTCCGAAGGATGCATCACTACCAGTACCACTCGTAGAGGGTATAGCTACTATCTTCGATCTACGACCAATACCTATAGTTTCTAGCGGTGATAACTCCTCGATATTCATACTAGGCTTCTCGTACAAGACTAGTCCTGCTTTTGCAGCATCAATACTACTCCCTCCCCCGATAGCTACGAAGAGATCTGCTTCAAGTACTCTAGCTTCTTCAGCTACTCTCTCTACTGTTTCTAGACTAGGCTCTGGCTCGACATCTTTGAAGACTTCATAGCTAAGACCTCTACTATCTACTAGTTTAACAACTTCTTCGAATACATGGTGTCTAGCTATCACAGGATCTGATACAATTAGTATACGGCTAGCTCCTAGACTCTCAATAAGTTCTAAGAGAGCTTCTCCAGCATTAACATTATATCTGATCTCTCGAGGTGTAATAATATTCAATACCTAGGACCCCAAGACTAGTAGGTAGGAGGAGCTATTTCAAGACTATTACCACCTGCTAATAGATACTCATGATAGCTATGTGGTACTACTAGCTGTAGCTGTACTTATACTACGAGAATGTATAGCAATAGTAATATAACTCGATAATAAAACTCTCTATATCTGAAGGAGGTTATACACATGAAGCCCATAGTGAGATACACTAATGCTCTACTCCTACTACTAGTAGTAATTGCTCCACTCATAGCACCACTTGCTACTGCACAAGGAGAAACAATTATCGTAGCTTCTATGAAGTACATCAAAAACCCTAATCCTCTAAAAGAAGAAACTTGGTACGACTGGTGGCTAAACCTAGTAACATTCGATAGACTATTCCGCGAAGGCCCAGACTTAGAGCCTCATCCATGGCTAGTAAGATACTACGAGTTCTCCGAAGATGGTCTAGAGTGGACATTCTGGCTAGTAGATAATGCTACGTGGCACGATGGAGTACCACTAACAGCTAGAGATGTTATATTTACAATAGAGTTCTACAAGAAGTATAAACCTCCTGCACACTTCCCCAATGTAGACTTTATAACAAGAGCAGAACTAGTAGATGATTATACCTTCAAGATATACATGGATGAGCCATTCGTCTGGCTACTCAGGAGATTCGGCTACATGATAATACTACCTGAACACATATGGAAATACGTAGCAATAGCCTTCGAAGACCCAATGCAGTTCAACCCGCTAAAGAAAGAAGATGTTGATAAAGTACTAGATGTTATGAGGAGAGAAGCTCCTCCAGAAATCCTAGAGAAAGTAGAAGCATTTGTTAACAAATACGGCCATCTAAGAATAGGATCAGGTCCATACCTACTAACACGCTGGGTAGAAGGAGAACTACTAGATCTAGCAAAACACCCCAACTATTTCAAAGAAGGTTTCCCTAGAGCAGATAAACTAGTATTCAAAGTATATGCTACAGCAGAATCACAATACCTTGCTGTCAAGAAGGGAGAAGCACATATAATGATGTGGACAGTACCATATGCTGTCATAGAAGAAGCAGAAAAACTACCAGAGATAGTTCTACCAAAAACACCAGATGTATACGTAGGATACATAGGATTCAACCTAAAAGACCCAATAATAGGTAATAAGCTAGTTAGACAAGCAATAGCACATGCTATAAACAAAGACTTCATAATAGAAACACTAATGCTTGGATACGCTGAAGCAGTCTACACATTCGTATTCCCAGGCTTTACTAAATGGGCATACACTGATGTACCAAAATACGAATTCGATTTAGCAAAAGCAGCACAACTACTAGATCAAGCAGGCTTCAAAGACGTCGACGGCGATGGGTGGAGAGAAACACCAGATGGAGAAGACTTTGAACTCACAATATATACTCCATCCTACGACCCTGTCCGTGTCAGAATAGGAGATATGCTAGTAGAGACACTAAAACGTATAGGCGTAAAACTAGTCAATAGACCAGTAGACTTTGATACACTAGTAGACTATGTCTTTAACCAGCACCAGTTCCAGATGTACATTATAGAAAACGATGCTAACTTCCAGCCATGGTACTTCTCAAGCTACTATGTAGAAGAACAGTACCAGCCCGGAGGAAACAACCCATGGGGCTTTATAAACAAAGACTTCGAGAAAATACTATCAACTGCAGAGAAGACAGTAGATGAAGCTACTAGGATAGAAATGTACTATAAACTACAAGCAATGCTGGCTGAAGAACTACCACTAGTACCACTATATGTGAGATACTGGATGCAAGCATACCGCTCAGAACTAGCTGGAGTAGTAGAAATGCCTGGAGGAGCACTAAACTTCTGGACACTAATAAATGCAAATCTACGTGGGCTAGCTCCAGAGATACCTTATACAAAACTCGAGAAACCAGTAGTAGAAACACCTACACCAACAATAACACCAACACCTATATCACCTCCACCAGGTGTAAAAACAGTAACAGTTACAGAAGTAAAGACAGTAACTAAGACTGCAGAGAAGACAGTCGAGAGAACAATTACAACAACTGAGACAAAAGAAGTAACAGAAACTGTAACACCAGCAGCACTAAAAACAGGAGCTATAATAGGTATAATAATAGCTCTAGCGATAGGATTCCTAGCTGGAAGAGCTACAAGCCGTAAATCATAACTACTACAAGTCTCAGAGGAAGCAGGAAGAATTGAGTACACTAGGAGACTACATAGTACGTAGAGGATTACAGACACTAGTTGCTTTTTTTATCCTCATAACAATAGGCTTCTTCTTATTCCGCGTAATGCCTGGTGATCCTACAGCTATCCTCCTCCTCAACCCACGTATACCTCCTGAGACTAGACTTCTACTCAGAGAGAGACTAGGACTCGATGAGCCTCTACACCTCCAGTACTTTATATTCATAAAGAATTTCTTCATGGGCGAGTTCGGGTATTCATTCCACTACGGTAGACCAGTTACAGAGATAATACTCAGTAGAAAAATGTTCAACACTATCACACTAGTAGGCTCCTCAGTAGTACTAGCTATTGCTATAGCTCTCCTAATGGCACTAGTAGCTGCTAGGAGGAGAGGATCTAGGAGCGATGCTGGACTACTAGTATTCTCTCTCGCAACATACTCGATGCCTGTCTTCTGGCTGGGTATGCTACTCCTCCTCGCTTTCTCTGTAAATCTAGGCTTATTCCCACTAGGTGGGACAATATCTGCTACAAAAGTACATGAATCAACACTAGACTATATCACTGACTATCTATGGCATATGGCTCTACCACTCACAGCACTCGTACTCATACAGATAGGATACAACTTCCTCATAATGAGGAATACACTAATAGATATATCGATGGAAGACTATGTTACTGTAGCACATGCAAAAGGACTACCCGAGAAGATAGTTATGAGGAAATATGTTCTCAGAAACGCTATGCTACCATTCGTGACTATAGTAGCTCTACAACTAGCTGGTATATTTACAGGCGCAGTACTAACTGAGACAATATTCTCGTGGGATGGACTAGGACTACTACTATACGAAGCAGTTACAACGAGAGATTATCCACTCCTACAGGGGCTCTTCATGCTAATTGCATCAGCATTCCTAATAGCTAACTATATCGCAGATATACTCTATGCTATCCTAGACCCTAGGGTGAGATATAGATGATAAAGAAATACCAGAAGAGAACAACTAGAGTATCAGCTATTAGAGACGCTATAATAGACCTGAGAAGAACACTAAGAGAATACTGGCTACTCTTCAGCAACAATATGCTCGGTATAACTGGCTTACTAATGCTAGGAATATTCGTAGCTATAGCTATAACTGCTCCTCAACTAGCTCCATACGATGAATGGGAAATGGGTGTCTGTAAGCCATTTGAACCTCCAAGTGCAGTACATCTCTTCGGCTGCGACGAACTCGGGCGAGACCTCTTTACACTATTCCTATATGGTACTAGAGTCTCACTAATAGTAGGTATAGTAGCTGCACTAATAAGTACAATGATTGGAGGAGCTATAGGTATTGTAGCAGGCTATACTGGTGGAAAAATAGACTCACTACTAATGAGGATAACAGATACATTCTTATCAATACCAGCAATAGTACTAATGATTATACTAGCTGCTCTCCTAGGCCCAAGTTTTGTAAATATAATCATAGTAATTGCTATCCTAACATGGCCCCCAATAGCACGTATAGTAAGATCACAAGTACTCTCTGTAAAAGAACACCCCTATATTGAAGCAGCTAGAGCAGTAGGAGCAGGTAGTCTAAGAATAATGACTAGACATATACTCCCAAACGTCATGCCCATACTATTTGCTAACATGATACTACAGATATCTAACGCTATAATAGCTGAAGCAGCACTAAGCTTCTTAGGACTAGGAGATCCTCATACAACTAGCTGGGGTATGATACTACACTACGCCCATGTATCAGGAGCAATAGCAGCTGGATACTGGTGGTATGTAATCCCTCCAGGCCTAGGGATACTCTTCCTAGTACTATCATTCGTCCTAATAGGCTATGCTCTAGACGAAATAGTAAACCCAAGACTAAGAAGAGCATAGAAACACAAAGAACGGACTTCCACACCATACTAGCTAGTACTGACTAGACTACTCAAAGAGCCTTTATATTAATCTACACCTACCCAGCTATATAC
>JALTYD010000217.1:0-533 GCA_027046525.1 Pyrodictiaceae archaeon | reverse complement strand
ATACCATGACTGGAGCTGAAGAAACACTAGAGGAGAACTGAGGCTCTAAGAAATTTGAAGAGAAGCAATAAACCTGTACTAGAGCTAGAAGATGTAGCTAAGAGATACGTAGCTGGCGGCGTAGAAGTCTGGGCTCTACGTGGAGTAGACTTAGAAGTACACCAAGGCGACTTCCTAGCAGTAATAGGACCCAGTGGTAGTGGTAAAACAACCTTACTCCTAGTAGCTGGGCTATTAGAGAAACCTACTAGAGGTAGAGTACTAGTAGATGGTGTAGATACTAAGAACCTCGGAGAAACCCGGCTAGCCGAGTATAGAAGTAAATACATTGGATTTATATTCCAACACTTCAATCTAATCAATAGACTCACAGTAATCGAGAACATAGAACTAGCACTAATACCTCGAGGAATTCCACGCCGTCTCAGGAGGAAACTAGCAGTAGAAGCTCTACTCAAAGTAGGTGGAGAGAAAGAATGGCTCTACAAGAAGCCCCTCCAGCTAAGTGGCGGCCAGCAGCAGAGAGTAGCTAT
>JALTYD010000216.1 GCA_027046525.1 Pyrodictiaceae archaeon | reverse complement strand
CTTCTCTATACCATTAGTAATCTCTCTAATAACTCTCTCTCCTTTCAAGATAATTGCTGTACCAACTTGTACAGCTCTAGCCCCAGCAAGTATAAATTCTACTGCTGTCTCCCAATCTTCTACTCCACCAACACCTATAATATCTACTCTATACTCTCTATATACTTCGTAGACAATACGTACTGCAACAGGATGAATAGCTCTACCAGAAAGACCTCCTACTCTATAACCTAGTATAGGCTTAGCAGAGTATACATCTATAGCCATACCTCTGAGTGTATTGATAAGTACAAATCCAGAAACACCTGAATCTAACAGCTTCCCAGCAAGCTCTAATGGTCTATCTACATAGCCTAATTTAGCAAATACAGGTATACGTATCGTAGAAGATACTGCTCCTACTATCCTAGAAGCATAATCATAATCTACTCCTAGTTCTAATCCTCTAGCTTCTGAATGAGGACAACTAAGATTAAGCTCAATAGCAGATGCTCCTGCTTCTTCTGCTGTAGAAGCTAGCTCTATGAATTCTTCTTCATCTCCACCAGCAATACTAGTAATAACAGGTAGTCCTAGCTCTCTAGCACCTCTCACAACTCCTGGTAGAGCTTCTATACCTGGATTAGCTAATCCTACAGCATTAAGTAGACCACATGGAACAGGTACAGCTATAGGTGTAGGATAACCCTCCCGAGGCTCTCTAGTAAAAGACTTTGTAACAAGAGCAGAAACACCTGCATCTACTAGCCTCGATAGAGCTTCTACACTATCACCTAGTATACCACTAGCATTCATAACTGGATGTACAAGCTCTACACCAGCAATACTCGTATGTAGTAGAGCCAATACTAGCCCCAACTCCTATCTAGGTATAATAGAACCTATATACATCTCCTACTACAGAAGACCCCATAGTATAGATACAGTCGAGATAACTACTCTAAGAACTAGTCCTCTCCTCTTATCTCTTCTACCAACTTCTCTATGAGCTTCTCTCCTTCTTCTCTCCCAAGCTTCTCATATACTATTCTCCTAGCTCTCCTACTAGGAGTACCTCCTAGCTCTATACTAGTAACTAGTTCATCTCCAACAATAACTGCTCCTCCAAAGACAATAGAGACACTATCTAGACTAGATAGACAAATCTCTTTCGCACAAGAAAGTATCTCTCTTATATTCTCAAATCTCTTCCTCCTAGTAGCTCTCTTAACTGTCTCTATATCTACACTACTAGGTATCTTCTCTACCCAGCTCTTATAGCCAAAATCTCGTAGTATCTCTATACTATACCTATATACTTCGCTGAGAGCTCTAGCAATACTATCTCTACTATACTTCCTACCTAGTCTTAGATAGTATTCTTCTATACTAGTAATTTCTTGTTCTCTAGATCCACGTCTCAGTAGAGAAGATACACCAGCTAGATATACAGCAGTAGCTTCATCATACATAGATTCTCGTGCTAAGAAAGTAGCAAGTACTATTAGAGACGAGAAAGAGAAATACTCATAGCCGAAAGACATAGCTTGTTCTAGAGCTATACGTGAAACTTCTCCACGCTCTCTACAAGCAGTACCTAGTATACTCTGGTATATAGAACTAGATTTACCAATATCGTGTAGTAGTCCAGCAACAAAAAATGCAGTAGGAGGAAGACCTAAGTTACACTTCCTCTTCAGTAGCTTCTTTATCCTCTCAACTTCTCCACCATATAGTCTATCTACAACCCATCCAACTCTACGACTATGCTCCCACAGAGGTATATTGCACCACGCTACTAAGTCTCTAGACAAAACCCTTCTCCACTCTATACAAGTCGTTTCTAAGCACTAGAGCTTGTACTTTATAACTATAAAATAGTTCTCCGAGTCCACTACAACTACTAAGCCAGTTAGAGACTCTATCTAGTTCAAAACTATCAACAAACAAGTCTCCTCTCTCGTCCTGGAACACTATGTATACAAATCCTTCGTCTCCAAAAAACCATCTAAGTTTCTTCTTCACAACTCTATAATCTACGTAGATGATATAGTCGTCTATAC
>JALTYD010000215.1 GCA_027046525.1 Pyrodictiaceae archaeon | reverse complement strand
CCTCTAGATAGAGTAAAAGTAGAAGTAGACTTAGAAACACTAACTAGACATATATCATTTACAATAGGCCAACTACAAGCACTAGTAAATCTAAGTAGTCTCGAGAGAAGAATCATAGAAGTAATAACAGCTAGAAAAGGATATGCTAGACTACAAGATCTAGCAAAAACAATCAATAGACCAAGAAGTACTATACATAGAACACTACAAAGACTAGTAGAGAAAAAACTCTTAGAGAAAAAACCAGATGGAACATACACTATACACTAGACCTACAGTAAAAAGCATAGACTCCTCTACTATGAATCTCTACAACTCAAACAAGTAGATAAACTAAATAAAAAATAGAGAGATAGAGTCTACGAGCAAAAAACAATAGATATTCCTCCTAGGTATTCTCTTCTACCCATCTAGCAGCATCTGAAATCGAGGTAAACTCTTCGTAGACACCAAGCCCTATAATCACTATCTTCTCTACTGGCCATATACCCCAGTATCCTACCATCCAATCTCGTAATGCATCAAAAGCATTAGTATAGTAGTAGACTATCGGCTCTTCTATAAATTCGTCTTTCTCTGGATCATAATAGACTATAGAAGAGTATTGTAGTAGGAAGTTCTTTTCAGACCAAGATATACCCATAGGGTCTAGGTAGAGATACCAACGTGTTCCATTCGGAGCTTCTACTAGTAGACGTATATAGATACCAACACCATTGAGATAATCTCCTGCAGGATCTACGACATAGTATCTCTTCTCAGCTCTACTAGAATCTACTGCTAGTACACCCATATGGCCGAAATCTAGGCCGTAGAATACTACTAGGAATAGTTCTTCTCCAGACCTCTTAGTAGCTGCTAGTATCGAGTATACAAATAGAGCTAGATCATCACAATCTCCACAACCACTAGTCCATGTCTCGTTAGGCATCATTAATACTTCCTGCCATACTTCTACTGAGAGACTCAGAGGATCTACATATCTCACAAAACTATCATTACAGTAGAATAGATAGAAAGAAGCTATTCTGAGAGCATCTAAGCTCCTCAAGCCGAGACTCCCAGAGACACCAGCTAGATCTACAAGTTCTTTTACTTCCTCAGTAGAAGCTCTTAGAAGCTCAGTATAGAAATTCTCCATCTCTTCTTCATCTGCTATAAAACCTAGCCATAGAGAGGCTCTCCATACAGCTCCTAGCAGACTACTATAACTAGATTCTAGCTGCTCATAGTCCTGCTGGAGACTATTATACCTAGACTCTAGCTCTCCATAGCTATCTACAAGACTACTATAATCCTCCTGCAACTCTCTATACCTGCTCTCGAGACTCCTATAGCTCTCAAGCACCTGAGTATAGTTCTCTCTAAGAGAACTATGTAGAGCTCTAAGAGACTCTAGCTCACCTAGTACTCGTGTATAATTCTCTCTCAGAGAAGTATATCTATCTCGAAGCACTCCTAGCTCACTAAGTGTATTATTATACTTCTCTCCTAGCTCTTCATAACTACTCTCCAACACCCTATAGTCTTCTTCTAGACTAGTATACCTAGATTGGAGAAGCTCTAGCTCGCCCTCTAGTGCTTCTACCTTCTCTAGAGTATCTCCTAGCTCACTCTCTAGCTCAGAAGCTCTAGCTTCTACCACTGAGAGAGTCTCTCTACAAGAACTAAGCTCTCCAGAAAGCTTCTCCCCCTCAGCTCTAGCAGCTCCAAGCTCCCATCTACACTTATCAAGTTCTCTCTCAGCTCCAACTCTACCCTGATAACTAATAAATGCTAGTAAGAAACCAACTACAACGAGAACAGCCAAAAGACTAACTACTAGCTTCAAGCCCTCCAACCCCCACCCAGAGAGAAAAATACTAGTAGACACTACTTAGACAAATACCCACTATTTCCAAGCCTCTGTGGACACTACACAGCGCGGGAGAGAGAACAGATATTATCTAGTATTACAGCATCTAGCAATGAGGGACCAAGCCCAGTTGATATACGAGACACCTAGCAGGAGTAAATGTCTAGTAGCTTCTGTCGGCTTCGACGAAAAATTC
>JALTYD010000214.1 GCA_027046525.1 Pyrodictiaceae archaeon | reverse complement strand
ATAGAGATGTAGTAACTGAAGAACTAGCAGAAGAAATTCTAGGCGATGAGACAAAACACCGGACAGAACTAGTTAATCTATTATCTCGTGAAGGAGTTAATAGACTCAGAGAAGAATTAGAGAAGGAAAAATAGCCTACATGGTCTCTACTAGTCTCTGCTACTATCTTTTTTATTCTCTTTGAGATTTTCTAGTTCTCTCCTTATTCTTCTTAGTTCTTCTCTGAGTTCATCATTACTACGTTCTTCTCTTCTACCTGAATTTGCTAGTAGTTTAAATCCACCATATAGTATTGCTAGTATAACTCCAACTACTATTACTATCCAGAGGAATCCTATAATCCACCATATTCCTCCCCATCCACCCATTGGCCATAGCCAGCCACAGAATGGACAAAACATTGCCAAACTTTTTCACCCGATATATAATAGGGTATATTTATTATTAAAGTAAGACTCACAAAATGTGAGTTAGTAGAAAACCCACGTCTAGCCCAAAGAGATAGTAGAACAATATATTTCTCGTAGATCTATCTATACTCTATGATGAGGAGAGTAGTGGTGATCTTATATTGACGATACTCAGACACATACTTGAAGTAGTAGATCTACTCGAAGATCCAGATATTGATGGTGATAGAGTAGGGAAGTTCTTAGAAGCTAAGAATCTACCACTTACTGTAGAAGTAGAGAGAATATCTAGTAGAGAGGCATATACAGATGTTATAACAATACTCATCGAGGGAGAAAATGGTAAAAGTAGCAGTGGTGATTCTCCAACTCTAGGAGTAGTTGGTAGACTCGGAGGTATAGGTGCTAGGCCCGCTCTAAAAGGACTAGTCTCTGATGCTGACGGAGCAATTACAGCTCTATCAGTTGCATATAAAATTGCTGAACTCAAGAAGAGAGGAGATAAACTAGATGGAGATGTAGTAGTTGTAACACATATCTGTCCTAGAGCACCAATAATGCCGTACAAACCAGTACCTATGATGGGATCCCCTATAGATATCTTCGAGCTGCTAAAGAGAGAAGCAGATCCCCGGATGGAAGCTATACTATCAGTTGATGCTACTAAAGCAAATTGGATAGTAAACTATACAGGGTTTGCAATAACACCTACTATAAAAGAAGGATGGATTCTCCGGCCCAGCGAAGACCTACTAGATATATATACTAGAGTAACTGGGGAACCACCAGTAGTTATACCTATAACAATGCAGGATATAGTACCCTATACAACTCCAGTCCACCACATAAACAGTATGATACAGCCATGGATATACACATCAGCTCCAGTAGTAGGAGTAGGTATAACTACTAGATACGCAGTACCAGGCTCTGCGACAGGAGCAACAAACATATACTCACTCGAACAAGCAGCTAGATTTATAGTCGAAGTAGCAAAAGACTATACTTCTGGAAAAGCTAAATTCTACGATGAAAAAGAATGGAGAACTATTCTAGAGAGACATGGAGATCTAAAAGAAATTATGAGGAAAGGAGCTCCTCTGTAGTGGAATAGATCCTAGCATACTAGGTACTGCCCAGTAGTGGTGCCTATTATGCATAAATATCTACTACTAGGAATAGTCATCGGTGCTATAATAGGTATACTAGCTAGTGGACAAATAGTAGAATACTGGCTAACTACACAGTTAAAAACTACGACTATAGAGGAGACTATTACTGAGACAACTACAAAGATACTATACCTACCAACAACTATAACAAAAACCTATACACTAACTACAACAAAGCTAGAGACTCTAACAAGTACATATACAGAAACTACTGCTACAACTATAACAGAGACATATACAGTAGAAATAAACACTACTAGAACAATAATAATAACAAAGACAACTACTACTACGTATACTCATACTACTACACAAACAGAAACAATAACACTAGTACTAGCACCTACTAGAGAAGAACAAAATCGTAGTAGACTATACTTTGAAGAACCTACTATAGAGAAACCAGGAAACCCAGTAGTAGAACTAGATAGTTTTAAACTCTATGTAGATAACAACTATGTATACTTTGAAATAACTAGTAGT
>JALTYD010000213.1 GCA_027046525.1 Pyrodictiaceae archaeon | reverse complement strand
CATAGCTATGATTGTAAAGATTATGATAAATGCACACAGCTTAAATACAGAAATTGAGCGGCCTTAGAAATATTGAGTCCAGTTAGTAATTCTAATGAAACAGACGATAACTTTCATTTTGTAGCTATGCCTGCAAGTACTAAGTACAAAATAAGAAAATTCGGCGGATGGAAATCTTTCTTTTTAGGAGGAGAAGGTTTTGTTGTAGAAGTAGAAGGTCCAACAGTATTGTATTTACAGACGAGAATACTACCACCACTCGCATATGCTATTAGAAAATTCATTGGTGGAAGAGGCTAGAACAATAGGCTGCATATTAGACTAGATATTTCTAGTTTTTACTTGTATATATTTTCATTAAAAATAGAAAATATTTCTCGATCCGATCAAACTATAATATGACCAGAGTAATACTAACGAATAGGGAGTAAAGTGCCAAACGATTTAGGATTCCTCCTAAATTATAATGAGCTTAAAGAAGATTTTCCTCTGCTTAAAAAAACAGGTATAGTCTACTTGGATAATGCAGCAACTACGCAAAAACCTAGACAGGTCATAAATGCTATAAATAGATTCTACATAGAGCTAAATGCAAATATTGCAAGAGGATTATACGAGCTCAGTTTGAAAGCCACAAAACTCTACGAAGAAGCTCATGAGAAAGTAGCAAAGTTTATTGGATCAGAACCTGGAGAAGTAGTTTTTACAAAGAATACTACAGATTCTATTAATATTGTAGCTTGGATGTTTATTGCTAATAAGTTAGTTAGTAGAGAGAATAGTATAGTTGTTACTATCAGTGAACATCACAGTAATTTACTTCCTTGGAAAACTATTGCAGATATAGTAGGCTGTAAGCTTAGAATAGCACCTGTTGATAAAAATGGATTTATTGATATAGAGATTATGAAAGAGCTGATCGATGAAACAACAGTTGTTGCTGCTGTAGGGTTAGCATCTAATGTGACAGGAAGAATTCAAAATGTAAGAGAAGTTGCAAAAGTAGTTCATCAGTACGGAGGCTATATAGTTGTTGATGGTGCTCAAGCTGTTCCACATATACCTATCAATGTTAAAGAACTAGATATCGACTTCTTAGCATTTAGTGGTCATAAAATGCTTGGACCAACAGGAATAGGAGTACTATGGGCAAAACAAGACATTGTAGAGAATCTAAAATACCCAGTCCAAGGTGGAGGTGCTATAAAGTCTGTAAGAGTAGAAGAGGGGAATATCATAGTTGATTACGCAGATATGCCCTGGAGAGGGGAGCCAGGTACACCACACATAGCAGGTGCTATAGGTTTAGCAGAGGCTATTGAGTATCTTAACAAGATTGGACTCGAGAATATAAAGAAACACGAAGAGACACTTACACGTTATACACTCAAAAGATTGTCGGAGATTAACTCTCTAGAAGGTGTTGTAGGGGGGTTTTCTGCCGAGAATAGGCTTGGAATAGTCTCTTTTACTACTAAGAAGTATACTCCATATGCACTTGCAACCAAACTAGGCTTAGAGGGAATAGCTGTTAGAGCAGGATTTCATTGCGCAGAGCCTCTGCATAGATATCTTGGATTCAACGAAGGTAGTGTTAGAGTAAGCTTTTATCTATACAATGGGCCAGAGGATGTGGATAAATTAATCCAAGCAATAGAAGAGAAATAGTCTCTAATGCAACTAGGAGAGTTCACTTCTTTAGCCCTTTTTACTACTAGTTAAGAAAATGGGGAGCCATTGTGGAGAGGATAGTACTAGATTTTATTGCTGAGGATGGAGAGAGTAGCTGTACAGAGAATCCAGCTATAAAATTTATAGAAGTTATCCAGAAATACTCTGGAAAACACGATATTGAGATCCTTGTACGTGTTAGAGAACGTGAATTACCTCCAAATGTTGTCTCTATGATAGCTGAACGTAATGGATTTACATTAAAAACTTCTAAGAAACTAGATGAAACAACCATAGAGATGCTTATAGTATCTAAGTAGAGTTAAACGAGGTGCATAAGATGGAGAAAGCAGTACTAGATCTGAGGGGAGAAGATTGTCCTGGACCAGTTATTAAGACATTAAAGAAACTAGCAGAGCTACCGGATGGTGCAGAATTATTAGTA
>JALTYD010000212.1 GCA_027046525.1 Pyrodictiaceae archaeon | reverse complement strand
CTACTAGCAGTATTCTTATCTATACTAGGCATTGTACTCATATATTATCCTCTAGAAGAGTCTATATCTATAACTATAACTGGCTTAGTCTATGGACTTCTATCAGGTTTTCTCTACGGGTTATTTATAGTTTTATCGAAATATATTCTCTTAGGTGGTTACGAAGAGTGGAATAGTGCTAAACTAGTAGTACTTGCAGTAACTGTACAAGCATGGGCATTTCCTACTCTCTTCTTATCATATATTACAACGAAAGGACTGGTACTATCCCGAGCAGATATACTCTCGGGGGCTTATCTAGGGATAGTTTCGAGTATAATAGCATACTACCTCTTCTATAAAGGATTGTCGACAATTACACCATCTACAGCTTCGATAGCAGCTACATTGGAACCCTTACTAGCTGTCTTATGGGGTGTTATTCTCTTCCAAGAATATCTCTCTTATCTAAGATGGATAGGTTCTCTGCTAATAATATCTTCTCAACTCCTACTATCAAGGAAGTAGACAGTATCGTTCCCGGGGGTAATGAATCTCTAGATTTAATAGACTCACTAAATCAACTACATAAAAACGGTCTATGCAGAAGCCTATTATGTTCTACTCTCCTAGAGGATGAGAGGGGTCAAGTTATTGCATAAGAGCCAGTCTAGGTATAAACATGTAGTAGTTGGTTCTCATTGTCCTAGTTTTGTAGACTATGTATCAGTGCTTAGAGGGAACAATATAGTTGTAGAGAGAGAATTACTAGCTAGGATCAGAAGAGCTAGAGAAACTTATCTAAGCGAGGCTAGGAAAAAACCAGTCTATGGTTTCTCTACTGGACTAGGTGGCTTACAGGATAGACGAGTACACTATACTTATGATAGACTTCTCCTAGAACATGCCTCTGGCGTAGGAATACCACTCGACGAAGATGTGAGTAAGCTCGTACTGTTTACGAGGATTATACAATTATCTAGAGGTTATAGTCCTATAAGACCACAGGTAGTAGAGTATCTTGTTGAACTACTAGTTAAGGGTATAGTACCAGTTATTCCACGATATGGTAGTGTTGGTGCTAGTGGAGACTTAGCTCCATTATCCCACCTTATACTAGCAGCTATAGGTAGAGGATATGTATGGTATAAAGGCACTATACAATCGTCGAACAAAGTATTGCAAGAAGAAGGAATAGAACCTATACATCTAGAGAGTGGAGAAGCTCTTAGCCTAATTAATGGTACATCCTATAGTACTGGTGTCCTAGTATACTCAATACTGCGTCTCTACGCTTTATTGAAGATATGGTCAAATATTATAAGTACTAGTATAGAGTTAGCAACATCCAATACTGAACACTATTGTAGAGAAGTTTTTTCTATCAAAAAACACTACTACCCTAAAGTAGTCCTAGAAGACATAGAGAAGATATGCGTAGAAAGCAGAAGAAATAATACCGATAGAGTGTTACAAGATCCTTATAGCTTAAGATGTATCCCACAAGTATTCAGTTCTTTATATACTTCATTATCTCATGCAGCTGGAATAGCTTTGAAAGAAGCTTGTAGCCCCTCAGATAACCCTATTGTTGTTGGGAGCAGAGTTGCCCACCAATGTAGTTTCCACGGTGTTCATATAGCACAAGCATCAGATTATCTCGCTATATCACTCTCTCTTTTCGCTAACTGTGCTGAGAGGAGAATAGAACATCTACTTAGAGCTGGTCCACGTGATAATCCATACCTAGGTGAACCTGATAGTCCTACAGGGTTTATGCTAGCTCAGTATACTGCTGCATCTAGAACAGCTTATATTAGGCATCTAGCATCACCACATAGTGTTCATAGTATACCTACGAGTGGTCTACAGGAAGATTTCGTCCCAATGGCTTCAAATTCTGCTACGAGGCTATTAGATATCATTGATGCTCTCCTAGATGTAGCTGCAGTAGAACTTGCTATTACATCTAGACTAGCTTATCTACGCGGAGTTGAGCTAACTAATTACATAGACATCTATGCTATTGCTGAGAAGTACTACGAGCATCCGCTTTCTGATATTATTGAAACAGCAAGAAGAACTATAGAGGAGAAAATAGAGGAGCTCCTCAAGAAGAGCGAGTCTTTTATAGCAATGGTTAACGAACTTGATAAATTGCTAGGAATTGAGAAAAATAATTAACTACATTTTATAGATGGTGATTTTATCCCTTTTTCGCAAAGTACTCTTTTAGCTCTTTCATAGCCCGCATCTGCATGTCTTACTACGCCTAGCCCAGGATCTGTCGTAAGTACTCTTTCTGCTCTTAGTTCTGATTCTGGAGAGCCATCTAGTACTAGTCCTATACCAGCATGGATACTATATCCTATACCTACTCCTCCACCATGGTGTACACATACCCATGTAGCTCCTGCAGCTGCATTAAGGAGAGCATTAAGTATAGGCCAGTCTGCTATAGCATCACTTCCATCTAGCATACCTTCTGTCTCTCTATAAGGAGAAGCTACACTGCCAGAGTCTAAGTGGTCGCGCCCTATCCACATTGGCCCTATCTCTCCAAGCCTTACTAGGCTATTCATTAGTTTTCCGAATCTTGCTCTCTCGCCATATCCTAGCCAGATTACTCTAGCAGGAAGTCCTTGGAATTTTACATGTTTACGTGCTTTTTCTACCCAGCGTGTTAGCCTCTTGTTGTCACTGAATGTAGATAATAATTCATCATCGAGTCTATAGATGTCTTTTGGCTCTCCTCTTAGACTCGTATATCTGAAAGGACCTCTACCTTCTTCGAACATAGGTCTTATGAATTCTTGTACGAAACCAGGAAACTCGAATGCATCTCTATAACCTGCTTCATATGCTTGTTTCCTAATATTGTTGCCATACTCGAACACTATTGCTCCTCTACGCTTAAATTCTACCATTACTTCTACTTGCTTTTTCATACTCATCCTAGCTCTCTTAATGTACTCGTCTGGGTTCTCATCACGTAGTTTCTCTGCATCATCTGGATCCATTCCTTCTGGTATATAACTGAGTGGATCATGTGCTGGTGTCTGATCAGTAACTATATCCGGTACTATACCTCGCTTCAAGATTTCTGGGTAGATCTCAGCAGCATTACCTAGAAGACCTATGCTTATACCTTCTCTTCTCTCCATAGCTCTTAGTGCAATATCTAGTGCTCTATCCAGGCTATCAGTCCAGGTATCTAAATATCCATGTCTCATTCTCCTCTCAATCATCTTCTTATCAACTTCTACAACTATTATTGCTGCTCCATTCATCTTGCCAGCAAGTGGTTGTGCTCCACCCATTTCTCCGAGACCAGCAGTAAGTATTAATCTACCTTCTAGACTCCCTCCTAGGTATTTCTCTCCTGCGAATGCAAAAGTCTCATATGTCCCCTGTAAGATACCTTGTGTACCAATATATGCCCAGCAACCAGCTGTCATCTGTCCAAACATAGTAAGTCCTTTTTTCTCAAGCTCCCAGAAAATCTCCCAATCAGCCCACTTAGGTACAAGCATTGCATTACTAATTACTACGCGGGGCGCCATTCTATGCGTCTTGAATACTGCTACAGGTTTACCGCTCTGGACAACAAGTGTCTCGTCTTCGTCCATAGTCAATATAGCATCTACAATATCTTCAAACGCCTCCCAGCTTCTAGCCGCTCTCCCCGTCCCTCCATACACAATAAGGTGCTCTGGATCTTTTGCAACTTCTGGATCTAGTACATGGAAGAGCATGCGGAGAACTCCTTCAATCTGCCAGCTTTGGCTTTTTGTAAACATTTCTTCTCCTTTTATTACTCTAACACGTTGTCTCTCCCAAGGCTTATAGTAACCTTCTCTAATAAGGACTTCAATAGGCCTCCCAGAATACTTAACCATAACATCTCGTTCCGACAAACTAGACACCCACATGCTAGTAGATTACTAAGTACAAATATATCAAAACTACCATTAGTATAGCTATAGAGTTATCAAGGCTAGCTAGAAAAACTCTAGATACTTATCTCTCTCCCACTTATGAACAGTTGTTGAAAACTCAAACCATTCTTTACGTTTAAATTCTAGGTATTTCTCGAAAGCTTCTCTACCCCATGCATGTTCAAGGATAGGCTCTCTTAATGCTTCTCGAATAGCTTCTCCTAAGTTTGAGGGTAAGACTTCTATTCCTTTCTCCTCCCTCTCTCTAGTACTCATTGCATAGACATTCTCTTCGCAAGGATCTGGAGGCTCTATCTTCTCTTTAATACCAACTAATCCAGAGTGTAGCATAGCTGAGTATGCCAGGTATGGATTAGTAGAGCCATCAGTAGCTCTATACTCTATTCTCTTCGCTCTTGGACTAGAAGCCATCGGTACTCTAATCAGTGCTGATCTATTGTATCTTGCCCATGAGATATATACTGGAGCCTCCCATCCAGGTACTAGTCTTTTGTAAGAATTAACTGTAGGATTTGTTGCTAGTGTAATAGCTTTTGCATACTTCAATAATCCGCCTATAAAATACAATGCTATTTTAGATAAACCATAAATCTCACTTCCATGGAATAGATTTTCTCCTACTCTGACATTGTATAAGCTCTGGTGTGTATGCATTCCAGCACCATATGTGCCATGGAAAGGTTTTGGCATAAACGATGCAATTAAGCCTTTTGAAGCTGCTACTCTCCTAACAAGATACTTGTATATAATAGTGTTGTCTGCAGTATGAAGTGCATCGGAGAATTGGAAATCAACTTCATGCTTTGCTGGTGGAACCTCGTGGTGTATCTTAACGGGCTTTATCCCTGCTTCTGTAAGAGTCCTAGCTATCTGTATTCTTATATCATATCCTCTATCTGAAGGTGGAGGATACATATAGCTTGCTCTATCCTGGAAAACAACATCGTCTCCTTTCTCGATAAATAACCAGAACTCTATTTCTGGAGCTATCATGTATACAGCTCCACTAATAGTATCTTCGAGTTCTCTAAGTTTCTTCTCGAGGATATATCTCGGATCAAGTTCGTATCTAGATTCTCCGCGAAAGATATTCCCTATCATAATAGCCATAGGTTTCCCAGAAGGACTATTCTTCTCGACGACTCTAAGAGTTGATGGATCAGGTTTTAGGAGTAGATCACTTTCTTCTACTCCTATGAACCCGACAGAAGATCCATCGAATCCAACTCCACCTTTAACAGCATCTTCTACTTCTGAAACCGGTATACTAAGCATATGTGTTCTTCCAGAGATACTCGTGAAGAGAACATCAACAAACTCTACTCCTCTCTTCTCAAGCTCATATATTGCTATATCGAGTGTTCTACTCATTCCTCCACCCAATCATACTCTACACATAAGCATCTGTTTTAAAATAGAGTGAGACTTCACACAGAAAAATGGTGTTCTTAGACATGGTTAGAGCAGATATAGTTATAGTACATGCTAATCAGCTCCTCACAATGAGAGGCTTCTCTGAGAAACCAAAAGTACGAGAAGATCTCAGAGATCTAGGCATAGTAGAAGATGGCGCAGTAGCTATTAGAGATGAAAAAATAGTAGCTGTAGGTAGTACTAGAGAGGTTCTCAGCGTAGTAGATAGAGGATTTGAAACAATTGATGCATCTGGGAAACTAGTTGCCCCAGGGTTTATTGATCCTCATGTACACTTAGTATTTGCTAGAACTAGAGAGGATGAACTAGAGATGATGATAGAAGGGCTATCGTATGTAGAGATTAAGAAGAAAACTGGAGGAATAATGCGGACAATAGAAGCAACTAGATCAGCCTCTACAGAAGAGTTGCTGAAGAAGACAGCAAGAATACTAGATCAAGCACTACTACATGGAACAGTACTAATAGAGGGCAAGAGTGGTTATGAAATGACACTAGAAGGTGAGATTAGACAACTAGAAATAATGAAATACCTCAACAAGCTACACCCAGTAGAAGTTATACCAACTTTTAATCCACAAGCAATTCCACCTGAGTATGAAGGTAGAGAAGAACAATTTACAGCTGAGATAGCTGGAAAATGGGTACCAGAGATCGCTAGAAGAAATCTCGCTCGCTACTGTGATGCATTCTGCGATATAGGCTTCTTCGACTACAAACAGTGTCTGAAGATATTCCAATCATGTAGAGAGTATGGCCTCAAGATAAAAGTACATGCAGACTGGCTTGCACATAGTGGTGGAGGAAAACTAGCAGCTGAACTAGGTGTTGTATCAGCTGATCACCTAATACACACACCCATGGAAGTTATTAATGAGATAGCAAAACTTGGAATAATAGGTGTTCTCCTACCGACAACACCATTCTGCTACCTCGGGAAGTATGCAAATGCACGTGAAATAATATCACGTGGTGTACCAGTTGCTCTTGGAACAGATGTAAGTGCTATAAATATGTCAGAAAATATGCAGATGATGATGACAATAGCTGCACTACAGATGAAAATGCTACCAACAGAAACATGGAATGCAGCTACAATAAACGCTGCACACGCCGTAGAAGAAGGAAGAAGACTTGGTAGTATAGAGGTAGGAAAACAAGCAGACATCATTATAATGGATATACCAAACTACCGGTACATACCATTCCACTATGGAGTAAACCACGTAGAAACAGTAATAAAAGCTGGGAAAATAGTCGTAGAAAACAAAAAGCTAGTGAAAGAACACATACCATTCTACGAAAACTACTGATTCTATACCCTACTATGTACGCAAAGTTGATAAATCCTAACATCTACCAACAGGATAATGGCCGCCGGGTACGCATCTATGCCGCCGTAGCTCAGCGGGTAGAGCGCCGGGCTGTTAACCCGGTGGTCGGTGGTTCGAATCCACCCGGCGGCGCCACTACGATACTATTCTGTATGATAAATATTAGTGAAAGATGCAGAAAGCTGACTAGACGAGTATTTAATTAGTTAAAAAAGAGTATATAGTGCTAGATCTCGTAATATTGGTGCTCGAGCGCTCTTGTGAATTTTATTATCATTAGTTCTAGTAGAATTGCTAGCCCTATAAATGATATGGCTGTAGTAACATAGGGTACCACTGGATTTCTACCTACTAGTACTTGTTCTGAGAAGAAGCTCCATATTCCAGCAGCACCTATCAAAGAGAATACTATCGATAACACTATTAGTAGTGGTAGACCTCGTAGAGTATTCATATATGTTGGTGGTGCCTTCTCGACTCTATATGGCTCCTCTCTTACTGGGAATAGTAGGTGTCGGAAAATAGTTGAAGCATAATATAGGTATCCTAGGAATACTATTGCACCACCAACTACTACTCCGGGCATGAACAAGGATCTAGTACTCCATACTGTACTCCATGGTTCGCCTTTTATCCAGTAATTAAATATCTGTGAGATACCTGCTAAGCCGAAGCTAGTAGCGAGGATAATCTGCCCAGTAGCCATTAGATAGAATGCTCTTTTGCCCCATATAGTGAATGTCCTGTCGATAGGTTTTCCTGTAAGCCCAGGTACTGCAAAGAGTATGAGTGAAATAGCACCCATACTGAATGCCATCATACATTCATGTGCATGTAGCATCGTAACCCATGTGCCATGCTCCCACCAGTTCGTCCACGGCCAGGTAATAACTAGTCCTTGTAGAGCTACACCTACTAGACCAAACAATAGTATTCCTACCATGAAGTACATGCTTGGCAGATTCTCGAACTTGATGTTAGATTTCTTTGCTATTCTTAAAGCTTCAAAAGCCATAAGTGTCAATGGTAGTATTTCGAGAGCACTAAATATACCACCTATCATTATCCAGAACGTAGGTGTCCCTATCCAGAAGTAGTGGTGACCCTGTCCTAGTATACCAGATGTTGCAGCTAATACTACGTCGTAGAAGATGTACTTGTCTACTACTCTCTTTACCTCTTCTCTCGGTATAAGGACCATTAGTAGAAGGCCGAATGCACCAGCATAGGCAACTTCTAGTGCTCCCTCAACCCAGTAGTGTACAGTCCACCACCTAAAGTACTCGCTAGTGGGTACGTGTTTGAAGAAGATATTACCAGGAATATACAGTACAAATGTTATAGCTGCTCCAAATACTAGTGCCCATAGAGCTAGAGGCCACTCCTTCATAGGTGGAAGTGTCTTCAAGACTACTAATGCAAATAGGATAAATGCAAATACTAGTATAGCATCCCAGAGTCTACCAAGCTCTACATACTCTTTACCCTCATATAGTAGTGGCTGGCCTAAAGCCCATGCATTACGACCTTCCTGCATTAGTGGCAACGATAGAAAGCCACCGACAACTACTACGAGAAGTAATAAGACTATGATTTTTAGAATACCTGGATATGCTATTTCTCTCCCAGATAGTACTGGAAGTACATAGATAACTGCTGCAAAAGTTGCAGAAAACAACCAGAATAATAGTGCATTTAGATGATAGGCTCTTGCTAGGTTAAAGTTTAGTGTCCCACTAAGTATATTCGGTGATATATAGTATAGTGCTAATATACCTCCAAAAATTAGCTGTACAAGGAAGAGCAGTACTGCAACTACAACAAGAGGTGTAGCTAGTTTCTGAGTACGATACACCATACTTAATCACCCCCTTGCATACCAGTAGAAGAATACGTAGATTAGTAGTGAAGACATAATCACAGTAAAGAGCCAATATACTATCCACGCAGCTTCACTCTCATACCATCTCTCGAGATTTTCTTGAAAACTCTCTTCGAAGCTATATCCTCCAACGATAATCTTAGCGCCAGCGACTTCAACTCCTGAGAACCCATATGCATACTCTAGAATAGACCGTGCTTGCTCAGGAGTTAGTTTATCTGAGAATGCAGGCATAGCATTTTTACCAGATAAGACTACATCTACTAGTCCGCTCCACCCTACTTCATTTAGTCTAGATTCCCACCAGTTTACATCTCTAAAGTTAGGTGTACCTGGGACAACTCCTGAGCCATCAACGCCATGGCATGCTGAACAATACTTGTCATATAGTGTTTTTGCCTCACTAGTCTCTTTGAAGGTTTTCTCAGATAAAACCACTTCTTTAGGCGGCATAGGAGGCCACTTGTTAGTATTTAGATCCCTTAGATAGATCATCCACGCAGTTAGTTTATCTAGCTCTTCATCAGTTAGGTTGAAGGGCATATAATCAGTACCTGCAAAAGCTTCAAGTAGCCCCCTAATAGTCTCTGGATACCATGCTGTCCTAGCTACATAGACTAGATCGGGAGCATAGTAGGCACCATTACCTACTATTGTATGACAGCCCATACAGTTATAATCGATAGCTACTCTGAATCCTTCTGCAGCAGTATAGCCCTTATAGAATACTTCATCTGGCTGGGGATTACGAGGCTCTGCAACATCTACTGATAATGGTGTTACTACTAAGACAAATGCTATAGACATAATAATTAGCATCTTGCCCAGCTTCTTATGCGGTATCTCTTCTGGCTTTGCTTCTTCTTTTCTCCTCGCAATAATGACAAATGCTATTATTGCTATGAGGAAGCTAATAGCCATTGCTGATACAAACAGTTTTAGGTACACGCTATACACCTCTAGAATATCGTTATAGTGTTTCTCAAGAAACTATTGATAATGCAAATTCAAATCAGTTAGGGTTGCACAGTGCAACCTCTACTAGTAGTCGTAGAGACGAGAGTTAAACATCTATATTGTCCTAATAGCTCATATTAACTTGGTATTGTAGAGCTTGCGTGTTGCAAAAATAGTTATGTGGGGATGCGACTACCTCCAGAAAGTAAGTCCTACAACCTACATAGGATATCAGTTGAAAAATAGTGAGAAAATAGAACACCTCCTCATCAGAAAGACCGATAAAGGCCTAAAGAGAATTAGATTAAGAGCTGATTGTAGTAGATGTATTCTTGGAAAACTAATTAGGACTTCAAAGCTAGTAGCTATGCCTGTAATTGTAGGTGAGAGAAAAGGGAAGAAAATAATAAAATTCATAGTATTATACAACCGCGAAGTCCGAAAACTACTAGCTACTCACAGAGACCAGCTAGTAGATATAGAAATAACTAGTATTAGACGAGTAGTTCTCACCGATAGACAGAGAGAAGTCTTAATGCTTGCAGCCAATGGTGTTGGTACATCGCCTACTAGAATAGCTTCTAAACTAAATATTAGTAGACAAGCTGCTCAGAAGATAATACAC
>JALTYD010000211.1:317-2129 GCA_027046525.1 Pyrodictiaceae archaeon | reverse complement strand
TCTATATACAGAGCATGTAATTAGAGAAAAAGTTGGAATGACGAAAGAAGATCTTGGAAGTATTTTATCAATAGGTCCAGCAGGAGAAAACCTATCGAGAATAGCAGCTGTCATGAATGATAGATATAGAGCTGCAGGTAGAACAGGTATTGGTGCAGTAATTGGTAGCAAGAAGCTAAAAGCTATCTTCGTCTATGGCGAGAGGAAAATAGAGCTACACGATAAGACAAAATTCATGGAATCTGCAAAGAAACTCACAAAGAAGATAATGGATCACCCTATAAGCCAGGCTCTAAACAAGTATGGAACAGCTGTACTCGTAAATATAATCAATGAGCATGGAGCATTTCCTACAAAGAACTGGACAAAAGCTACTTTCGAGAAAGCCTACGAGATAAGTGGTGAATACCTCGCAGAGAAATATCTAAAGACAGTAAAGGGCTGCTGGGGCTGCGCTATACGCTGTTCTAGAGTCTCAGAAGTACCAAGCGGGCCCTACAGAACCCCTATCTCTGAAGGTCCTGAGTATGAAACAATCTGGGCAAATGGAGCAAACACAATGATAGGAAATATGGAGGCATTAATCAAGATAAACTACCTGCTAAACGATATGGGCTTTGACACAATAAGCTTCGGCAATGTCGTAGCTACTCTAATGGAACTCTACGAAAAAGCTAAGAAAGGAGAATTACCAGAAGAAAAAGCTAAGAAGTTCCTAGCTCTTCTCGACGATATTGAGCCTACATGGGGTAATGCTGATGCTGTAGTCAGACTAATATGGAGAACAGCTTATCGCGATGGTATAGGCTACTACACAGCTGAAGGTGCAGCACGACTAGCCGAAGAATTTGGCAGCCCAGAAAGTGCAATGCATGTACGAGGACTAGAACTACCAGCGTATGATCCTCGTGGTATAAACAGTATGGCTTTATCGTATGCAACAAGCAACAGAGGTGGATGTCATCTCAGAGCATACGCAGTAGCCTTCGACGTACTTGGTGTACCTAAGAAGTTCGACCCCCTCAGTATAGACCTAGAAAAGGTTAAATTGGTAAAATTACAACAAGACTACTTCGCCGTTATAGACAGCTTGGTAGTATGTAAATTCAATACCTTCTCTGATAGCCCAGAAGACTACGTACCACTCCTACAGGCAGCTATGGGCTGGGATGATCTAACAGTAGAAGAGCTCCTTAAGATTGGAGAAAGAATATATAATGCTGAACGATTATTCGCAGTAAGAGAAGGAATATACAAAGATACTCTACCAAAGAGACTACTAGAATCACCAATACCAGATGGCCCAGCAAAGGGTAAGACAGCTAAGGAAGCTCTCGAGAAGTACCTCCCAGAATACTACAAGATCCGAGGATGGATTGATGGTAAACCTACACCTGAGACGCTACAAAAACTAGATCTAGGCGAATTTATCTACATAGTATCCTAGATAAACTCTATTTTTTCAACTCTGGGTACTATTTTTTTCTCTCTAGCTAGTTGATAGAGTAGACTATGTGCTTCAACACCTTCATCACCCATATCTATAGCACGTCTACCTACGTACATCTCTATGAATTTTTCCAAAAGTTCTTCTTCTCTAATAGTCTTAGAATATCTCGAAGCATATCTTAATGCAGCACTCTTATTCTCCCATGCATAATTTATACTCGATTTTAGTGCATCACGTATAATTAATGCTGTTTTTTCTCCAAGATTCTTAGATACTACATTAACCCCTAGAGGCATAGGAAGACCGCCTGAAGTTTCTCTCCACCAGTCCCATAGCTCGAATACTTTCACTAATCCATACTC
>JALTYD010000211.1:0-307 GCA_027046525.1 Pyrodictiaceae archaeon | reverse complement strand
CTCGGGATCCATACTCTTTGTAGCTGAGCTGAGCATCATGTATTAGTACTCCTGCATCTACATCTCCTCGTAGTATAGCTTCTATTATCTCATCGAACTTCATCTCTACTTCTCTATATCTTGTATTGCCTAGAGCTAGTTTAAGCAGAAGCCTAGCAGTAGTATATCTACCTGGTATTGCTATTTTCTTACCATCCAGTGACTTAATATCCTCTCTAGCTACTACAATCGGCCCATAACCTTCACCCATGCTCGCACCAACAGTAAGAAGATAATACTTCTCAGCCACGTAGAAAAATGCATTTGC
>JALTYD010000210.1 GCA_027046525.1 Pyrodictiaceae archaeon | reverse complement strand
AGCTAGATAAGGCATATGGGGGTTAGATTTGTCCGCGAGAATAGAATTGAAAAGAGTTAGTGATTATGAATGGACTATTCCTAGAGGAGCTAAGCCTTGTATGAAAGTACCAGCTATAATATATGCTGATAATTTCCTGTTAGATAAGATGCGTGGTGATTTAACTCTTGTACAAGCAGCTAATGTAGCTTGTCTTCAAGGTATACAGAAATATAGCCTTGTAATGCCTGATGGTCATCAAGGGTATGGTTTTCCTATAGGCGGAGTTGCTGCTATGGACATAGAAGAGAATGGAGTAGTAAGTCCAGGAGGAGTAGGATACGATATCAATTGTGGAGTTAGAGTTCTCAGAACAGATCTTGATTACGAAGAAGTCAGGCCGAAGCTAAGAGAACTGATAGAAGAGCTATTTAGAAATATACCGAGCGGGCTAGGTAGCTCAGGTAGAGTTAGAGTAAGTATTCAAGAGCTAAATAATGTACTTGATGAGGGAGTCGAATGGGCATTAAAGAGAGGTTATGCATGGAATGACGATTTAGAACATTTAGAGGAGAGAGGTAGCTGGAAAGTAGCAGATAGTAGTAAAGTAAGCCATAGAGCAAAACAGCGTGGAGCAGCACAGCTTGGAACACTAGGTAGTGGTAATCATTTCCTAGAGATACAAGTTGTAGATAAGATCTATGACTATGAGATAGCAAAAGTACTCGGTATAACTCGTGAGAACCAGGTAATGGTAATGATACATACTGGTAGTAGAGGCCTAGGGCATCAAGTAGCAAGCGACTATTTGATGATAATGGAGAGAGCTATGAGGAGATATGGAATTAGGCCTCCGGATAGAGAACTCGCAAGTGTACCATTTAACAGTAAAGAAGGACAAGACTACATGGGAGCAATGGCAGCTGCAGCAAACTTTGCATGGACAAATCGTCAGCTAATAACATATTGGACTCGAGAAAGCTTCAAGAGAGTCTTCCGCTCAGATCCAGATAAGCTAGATCTACACATAATATACGATGTAGCACATAATATCGCAAAGATAGAGTACCACGAAGTAGATGGGAAGAGAAGGAAACTAGTAGTACATAGAAAGGGGGCAACTAGGGCTTTCCCGCCAGAACACCCAGAAATACCCAGCGATTACAAAAGTATTGGCCAACCTGTATTAATACCTGGTAGTATGGGTACAGCAAGCTACATACTAGTAGGTACAAATAGTGGTGCAAAAGCATGGTTTACAGCACCTCATGGAGCAGGTAGATGGATGAGTAGAGCACAAGCAAAGAGGACAAAGAGCTATAGTCAAGTAATAAAAGACCTAGAAACTAGAGGGATAATAATCAGAGCAAGTGATAGAGCTACTGTAGTAGAAGAGATGCCAGAAGCTTACAAAGACGTAGATAAAGTTGCACATGTAGCTCATCACGTGGGTATTGCAAAGCTAGTAGCTAGACTAAGACCTATTGCTGTCACGAAAGGATAGTTAATAATCTATAGTATTCTTCTTATAGTTTTTCTATAAAGCTCCTAGGTAGTATGTAGAAGATCTTATCCAGATTAATCATTATTGCTTCGTCTCCAATTCTTAGACTAGTATCAATAATTGTATCCTTGCTTGGGAGCTCTAGGTAATTATAATCACCTTCAAGCTTTTGTACATGTACCCATCCTGGCTCTTGTGCTACAATGACAACATTTACGATGCTACTAGGATCAAGCGGAGCTAGCTCTTGCCAAGCTTCTTCAACAGTAAGTCTTTCAAGCTTACTAGAACCTAGACGTTCTACTAGGACAAATCCTTTACTAATAGTCTTAATGATAACTAGCCTATTGTTCTTGATAGCAATTTTTCCAGGCCTGAAGAAGGGGAGTCTTACAGATATAGTTAGACGTGAAATCCTTTTACCATCTGATCTCCGGCCTGTTATAGTATAACTTTCAGAAATAGATGCTGCAACAGCTTGTCTGAGCCGGGCAGCTAGGAGTTTTGCTGTATGCTGATCTAACATATTTATGTTTATTCCTTCTCTTACTTCTTCTACTGATAGTATTGATTCATTTATCTTGGGATCAAGTCTCTGGAAGAACTTATTGATGAATTCTCTATCTTCGGGATCAAGCTTCTTGTAGTAGCTC
>JALTYD010000209.1 GCA_027046525.1 Pyrodictiaceae archaeon | reverse complement strand
GGTTAAAGAGGGTGGGGAGGGGTACTATGAGATTCATAGCCGAAGAAGAAGAATTATGGGAAGAGGAAGAAGAAGAGGAATGGCTAGACTTCGAAGAAGAAGAGGAAGAAATTGAAGAAGAATGGTAAGACAATAAACTAAAAGCTCTGACTCGATATATTTTCTTCATCGAAGTATTGACTAGTAACTTATAGACTTCTCTACGCCGTCACCATTCTTCATCGCCAACTTATTTTGCACAGAGTCTACAATAATATTAATTGCTCTACCTAGTATTCTCAATAAAAACCCTATTGAATCTAAACAAACAGGGGGAGGCATTGGTCAGAGTAGCTGTCATAGATAGAGAAACTTGTAAGCCTAATAAATGTCAGAAAGAGTGTATATCTTTCTGCCCAGTTAACTTAACAGGTGGAAAAGCTATCGAAATAAATCCAGATACAAAGAAACCTATTATCTACGAAGAAGTATGTATAGGCTGTAATATTTGTGTGAGAAAATGTCCATTCAAAGCAATTAGCATAGTTAATTTACCCGAGGAATTCTCTAAAAATGTTATACATAGATATGGAGTTAATGGTTTTAAACTACACGGTATATTCACTCCTAGGAAGGGCCAGATTCTAGGTCTACTTGGAAAAAACGGCACAGGTAAGACAACATTACTAAGAATACTATCAGGAGAACTTAGACCCAACCTAGGAAACGTAGAGAGAGAAATAACATGGGAAGAAATACTAGAGTACTTCAGAGGTACAGAAGTCTACAACTACTTGTCTCAAATAGCTAATAAGCAGATTAAAGTAGCCCATAAAATCCAGTACATAGATATAATTCCACGCAAAATACATGGTACAGTAAGAGAACTCCTCCAGAAAGCAGATGAAAGAGGTATATGGAGAGACATAGTAAGAGACCTTGGCCTCGAGAAAATTCTCGATAGGAAACTAAGCATGTTAAGTGGTGGTGAACTCCAGAAATTCATAATCGCTGTAGTACTCAGCAAAAACACTAATGCTTACTTTTTCGATGAACCCTGTAGCTATCTAGATGTCAGAGAGAGAATCCGAGTAGCACGTATAATTAGAGAGTATACAAGCTCTAACAACTTTGTAGTTGTTGTAGAACATGATATCGCTATTCTCGACTATATCTCAGACAACGTAGTAGTACTATATGGTGAACCAGGAGTATATGGAATTGTCTCAAAACCATACTCAGTAAGAACAGGTATAAACAATTTCCTCCGAGGATTTCTACCAGCAGAGAATATGAGGATACGTGATGAACCTATAACTTATACTCTAACTCTAATGAGAGAAAAACTATTACCACTAAAACACTACCTAGGCTGGAGCAAACTACTTGTAGAGTTGGATGGCTTCAAACTAAGAGTAGAAGATGGAGAAGTAAGAGAAGGAGAAGTTATTGGAATCATAGGACCTAATGGTATAGGTAAAACTACCTTTGTACGAACACTAGCTGGCGAAATTAAACCAAAAGAAGGCTACATAGAGAAAAAACAAGCAAAACTTGAAGTCAGCTATAAACCCCAGAGGATATCTCCAGAGTATTTCGGCGAAGAAAAAACAGTAGAAGAACTCCTAGCTATGATAAACAAAGAGGTACTACATAGCGGCTCATGGCTGCATAGAGAAATAGTAGTCAAGTTTGGTATCTCGAAACTACTCGATCGACAAATAAGTGAGCTAAGTGGTGGTGAACTCCAAAAAATCGCTATTGCTGCTACACTATCAAAAGAAGCTGATATATATCTACTCGATGAACCATCAGCCTACCTAGATGTTGAAGAAAGACTAGTAGTTGCAAAAACAATAAAACGCCTAACTGAGATGAGAGCTTCAGCAGCTATTCTCGTCGAACACGATATAGCACTCCTAGACTACATCTCAGATAGACTCATAGTATTCACTGGCGATCCTGCCGTAGAGGGCTATGCACTTAAACCTAGATCACTATCTAGTGCAATGAATATATTCCTAGAACAACTTGGAATAACTATAAGAAAAGACCCCGAAACAGGCAGACCTAGAATAAACAAAGAAGACAGCTATCTAGACCGTCTACAGAAGAGAATAAACAAATACTACTACATTCCCTCACCTACAGACAAAGAATAACTCTAATAC
>JALTYD010000208.1 GCA_027046525.1 Pyrodictiaceae archaeon | reverse complement strand
ATCCATAATCTTTCTGGCGACTCACTTACAAGAGCTTTTGCATAAATACTAGTCTTACTTGGATTAATTAAAACCTCGATTTCATTACGTTTAAGCTTCTGAATGAACTTTAGAGCTCCTTCTACATCAAAGTAGTCTGATAATGTCTGCCTAAGTACTTGGTGGTATAGGTATTTATCGTTCTTATCTATCTTCTTTATTACACCATAGAATAGTTGCATTGCTTGGGCTTTCTCGTAAAAGAATGGTGACTTCTCTACTGCGTCTAAGAGATCATTGTAGAATTCGTCTTCATCTACTGATGATAGATACTCTATAGGATTGATACTTGACCCCGATGGTACACTAAAACCGTACTGTGATACTCTAACAAAGGAATTCGCATTTTCTCTTGACATATTTCTGAGAATGAGATAAGCTACTGTTCTTACAATCTTCGGGTGTGATAGAAAGATATAGAAGGTTTCATCTATATTTGTATCGATAATTACTCTAGTGCTAGAAGGTGGAGGGTATTTATACTTCTTTATTTCTTCGATTAATGAATCTAATAGCCGCCTAGCCTCTGAGGCTAATCTTATATTTTCTGTGAGTGTTATTCTATGATCCTTATGCAGTTCTTCAATTATTTTTTCTAGCTCTTTAATTACTATGCTGGAGGGCTCAGGGCCCTGTCCTTTCCAGAATGGTACAGTCACATCTAAGGAATGTGCTTCGACAACGAGTACAGTCTTGCTATGTTCATCTATATTAACTACTTGCCATGTACTATTTCCTAGCTTAATTACATCTCCTATTCTAAGAGCCTTGATTACATACTCAGCATCTAGTTCTCCTATTATCTTCCCTTGGTTATTCTTAACAATGTATGTTAATCTTTCACCTATCGTAGTGAAGAACTCTGTGAAACTCCTTATCCACCAAGCAAACCTGTTCTCATTTATATTAAATCTCCATATTTTATAGAACTGAGGCCCTATTCTCAGTTTTCCATCTCTACTTATTTTCAGCATCCTATTATCTACTAATCGTTGTACTAGAGTGTTGTACTCGTTTTCTGTTAGATTTTTGAAATAGACTATATTCTTGAGCAAACGATATACATCTTCTTTAGTATATTCACCAGATAGTGCTGTACCTAGTAATGTTCTTGCAACCATATCTAGTGGTGTATCAAGTATTGATGGTTTCTCGATAACCCCTCTTGATGCTAATCTGGCCTCTGCCAAGGCCTCTAGTAGATCTAGCTCATTAGTTACAATAATTACTCCATCAGCAGTAGACTCCATTTTGTGCCCACTTCTCCCTATTCGTTGAATTAGTGCTGAGGCGCTACCAGCAGGTCGATATAGTATTACCTTTTTTACATAGCCTAGATCTATGCCTAGCTCAAGTGTCTTTGTTGCTATTATTACATCTATTTCACCGTTTTTTGCCCTCTCCTCTATTATGCTTCTATCACTAGCAGATATAGATGCATGATGTACAGCAACTCTTAGCTTACTAATCTTCGATAGTTCTTGATGGATGTATTCACCAACTGATTTTGAGTTAACAAATACAATTGTTAGTGGTTCAACATGTTCTAGTATTTTTTCTGCAACTTTTCTCCAATAATTGTTTGTATTCCTCTTTGGAATAGCATCTACTGAGATAACTATATCTTTTCTCGCTTCAGTAGAAATAACACTTATTCTTCTTCTAGAGGAACCTGTAAATACTTTTGCTATACTTTCAGGATCACCTATAGTAGCTGAAAGCATAATTAGCTGGAAATCATTAGCTATTTTTCTAAATCTCTCTAGCAGTATTGCTAATTGTACACCTCTGCGATTAGATACTATTTCATGTATTTCGTCAACTATGACCCATTGTAGATTCTTGTAATGTTTTCTAAACTTTGGTGCCCAGTCTAGATCAACTTCTAGACTCTCTGGTGTAGTTACAATTATATGCGGTATCTTTCTATATCTCTTTGCTCGTTCTGAGAAAGGAACATCGCCGTGTTTTCTTGCAACTCGAAAACCGAGAGGTTCTGCCCACCATCTTATCCGCTCGTAAATGTCGTTTATTAGTGCTTTTAGCGGTGTTATGTAGATTACTGTAACAGGTTCTACATGTCTAGTAAGCATTTCATTAAGTACTGGTAATA
>JALTYD010000207.1 GCA_027046525.1 Pyrodictiaceae archaeon | reverse complement strand
ATCTCGTACATTATATCAAATGCATCAATAGATTTCAATAGTTCTTTCGTAGATTCACGTGCATATTTTACTGGTTTTCCTGCAATTTCTCTCTCAATAAACTCTCTCACAATACTACTGCTTGATGCAAAACGTACTACATCATCTCTTACAATACCATGACTATATTCATCAGTATACAGTTTCTTCGTCGCTTCTTCCAATTTTTTATCGGTCTGATATCTGATATCCATCTTAGTAACAATATCTTCTGCTGGAACTTCTCCATATCCTTTTACTTTTATCAATACTATAGGGGAAAGTTCTTCTACACTAACACCTACTCTCTCATGATATTTCTCACTAATTATCTCTCTCAGAGCAACATAGTCGTAAGGTGCATGTGCTGGCACACTCATTACTACTCCAGTAGCAATACTAGGATCTACGAAGCGAGCTGGAAGTACAACTACCTTTCTGTCTGTAACAGGATTTTCAGCTCTTATCCCAACAAGGTCTTTTCCTTTAATCTCTCTTAGTTTCTGTACTCTAGGTTTCTGGAACTTTAGCTTAAAGAAGGCCTCTCTCGATACAATATAGATTTTCCCATCTATTTTAGCCTCTACGTAAGTAGCATCAGGATTTATCCATACATTAGTTACTCCGAGAACTGTTTCTGGCCTCAGAGTAGCTGCTGCCATATATCTATCTGGGCCTATTCTGAAGAGAATTAATGTATACTCTCCTATCTCAGGCTCTACATCGTTCTTAGTATCATGCATACCTACTGGCATACTATGGTTAGGACACCATCCAACAGGGTGAGTACCTCTAGTAATAAGGCCCTTCTCCATAAGCTTAGCGTACTGCCATCTAATAAACTGTTTAAACTCTTCATCTACTGTTGTAAACTCTCTACGCCAATCTATACTATAGCCTGTTTCAATCATACCTTGCTTAATATCACTACTAAAGTACTTAGCCATACCTAGTGGTGTTTTCAACTGTTCGAGATCTTCTCTTGGAATACCATAGATATTTACCATGAGTTCCTCGAGCTCTTTATCTCCGGCTTGGAGAGCTTCTGCCATTGCTAGTATAGGAGTACCAGTGTAGTGGAATGCCATTGGGTAGAGTACATTGTATCCTTGCATCCTCTTAAATCTAGCATATACATCTGCAATTGTATAAGTACGGCAGTGTCCTACATGCTGAGGACTATTAGGATATGGGAAAGCAGCTGTTACAAAGAATTTAGGTTTAGAAGGATCAGGATCTGCTTCAAAGACACGTGCTTCTCTCCATTTCTTCTGCCACTTGAATGCTATTTGGAGTAGCCATTCTGCATATTCATTAACTGGTTTAACATACATGTACTCTTTCGTAGCAATAGGCTGTCCCCCTTAAACAAGGATCTGTCTATTTCTACACCATTTACCGTACACCTATAAATCCACGAGTATTTAAGTGTAGCTACTGGCTCTAGACACCCTATAAGCGTTTTAACCCCATCCTAGCATTCATGACCCATTAATTGGAGAATAGACCGTGGCTAAGCCCGATGTAAGCTATGTTAAGAAAACAATGGCTGAAATTGTAGGCTTTATATCAAGCGCTATGGAAAAAATAGATGATGAACAAGTAGAGAGAATGATTAAAACTCTAATAGATGCCTACAATAAGGGTAACAAAGTACTTGTAATGGGTGCTGGTAGAAGCGGTCTTGTTGCTAGAGCTTTTGCTATGAGACTAATGCACCTAGGTTTCCACGTGTATGTACTAGGCGAGACAATAACTCCAAGCATAGGTAATGGTGATGCAGTAGTAGCAATATCAGGCTCTGGTACAACGAGACTGATAGTAACAGCTGCAGAAACAGCTAAGAGGAATGGTGCTAAGATAATCGCAATAACTAGCTATCCCGAAAGCGACCTAGGTAAACTAGCAGACATAGTAGTAGTAGTACCTGGTCGTACAAAGAAAGCACCTCCCTATATAGACTACTTCTCTAGACAAATACTAGGGATACATGAACCACTAGCACCACTAGGTACACTCTTCGAAGATACAACAGTAGTATTTTTGGATGGAGTAATAGTAGAACTTATGCGTAGACTAGGAAAAACAGAAGAAGATCTAACACAAAAACATGCAAATGTAGAACTATAATAACAATAGCTAAGAAT
>JALTYD010000206.1:986-2168 GCA_027046525.1 Pyrodictiaceae archaeon | reverse complement strand
CGGAGAGATAATATCAACACTAAAATCAGTATATGGTGTCTATGTTGAGCCACCAGAATACTAGGCGAATAAAAGTACTTGTAGCTAAAATGGGCCTCGATGGACATGATAGAGGAGCAAAAGTCATAGCACGTGCACTTAGAGACGCAGGCTTCGACGTAGTATATACAGGTCTTAGACAAACACCAGAACAAGTCGCACTAGCAGCAATACAAGAAGATGTTGATGTTATCGGTGTTAGTCTACTGAGCGGTGCTCATCTATCTCTAATGAGGAGACTCATAGATAAGCTAAGAGAACTAGGAGCTGATGATATACCAGTTGTCTTAGGCGGAACAATACCAGTCATAGAAATCGACTTACTGAAGAAAATAGGTGTAAGAGAAGTATTCCTGCCCGGAACAAGTCTTAGGACAATAATAGCAGCGATAAAGAAATTAGCCGAGGAAAAGAAAAAAGAAGAAGTAAAGAGAAAAGTCTAAGGGACGTCCTAGATGGTAGATAATATACAATTACTCTTAGAGCAGTCTAAAAATGGTAATATAAGAGCACTAGGCCGTCTTCTCTCTATACTCGAACGCTCACCAGCAGAGATAGTATCAATAGTCGAGAAACTTGCAAAGTATACCGCAGATTCACATGTTATCGGCGTTACTGGTATACCAGGTGCTGGGAAAAGTACACTTGTATCTAAGATAATTAGAGAATTTAGAGCTCGTGGATATAGAGTAGCTGTAATAGCTATTGATCCGAGTAGCCCATTTACTGCTGGGACATTAATGGGTGATAGACTCAGAATGCAGGAAAATACAACAGATCCAGGAGTATTCATAAGAAGTTTGTCTACGAGAGGACTGAAAGGCGGTCTAAGTCTTGCAGCACTCGCAATGATAGAAGCTTTCAGCTATTCCAACTATGACAAAATCATCCTCGAGACAGTAGGTGTTGGCCAAGCAGAAGTAGATATTATGCATGCAGCTCACACCATAGTAGTTGTAACTATGCCTGGAGCAGGCGATGACATACAGGCGTTAAAAGCAGGCGTTATGGAGATAGGAGATATCTATGTACTCAATAAAAGCGATAAACCAGAATCTGCAAAGACTTTCGAGTATCTTTCCTTTGCACTCGAAAAAGAAGATCTCGGCGGAGCTAGTAGACTAAAAGGCTGGGTACCTAGAC
>JALTYD010000206.1:0-976 GCA_027046525.1 Pyrodictiaceae archaeon | reverse complement strand
ATAGAAACTTAGTCTACAACGCAGTAGTCTCTAGGAGAATGTTACTACTAAAACTTCTCGCTGAAAGAATACTAGTAGAAAGACTAGAAGAAACTATAGTTGAAGACAGAAACATCATAGGAAAACTAGTAACTGAAGGAAAACAACTAACTGACTACATACATGAACTTACAAAAAGAGTAGCACTAAGTATACTTAGTCGTGGATCTCTCCTCTAACCGTAGTGCTAATTAGCTAATTAACTCTTTTCTATAAACAATGGTAGATATACATAATCCTAATCCTCACTAAATTATATCAGGGTATACAAGTATGACAACTATATCTAATACTGAAAGAGGAAAAGAAATACTAGGTAAGAGACATGTTCGAGAAGCAGTACTATGGAAGAGGATAGAAGATAAACCTGGCTTCGTAGAATGTTTTTTATGTGCAAGAAGATGTATCATAGCTCCTCAGAAATATGGAGCATGTGGGGTTCGCAAAAACATAGATGGAAAACTCTATACACTTGTATATGGTCTATTATCAGCTACTAATATTGATCCTATCGAGAAAAAACCACTCTACCACTTCGAGCCTGGAAGTGGAGTATTTTCAATAAGTACTGTGGGATGTAATTTCTTCTGTCAATTCTGCCAGAACTGGGAAATCAGCCAGTCAAGACTCGAGAAAGGACTCTACGGGCATTATATGGAGCCAGAGAAATTAGTTGATATGGCTCTGAGATATGGTGCTGAAGGATTTGCATACACCTATAATGAACCTACAATATTCATAGAGTACATCCTAGCTGTATCAAAAATTGCAAAATCAAAAGGACTATACAACATGATGGTAACAAATGGATATGCAACACCAGAAGCAATAAAACTACTCGGAAGCTACATTGATGCTGCCACAGTAGACTTCAAAGGAGGAGGAAATCCAGATTTTTATAGGAAATACATGTTTGTCCCCGATCCTTCCCCGATAT
>JALTYD010000205.1 GCA_027046525.1 Pyrodictiaceae archaeon | reverse complement strand
CTATACCCTACTCTCGCGAGAAAGAGAGCTAGGTCTCTTACGAGGAACTCGTAGTAGTCTAGCTCAGTAAGCGTAGACCAGTACACTGGGCCATCTTTATAGCTCTCAGCATATCTACTAACAAGTGCAGTCTTGCCAACACCAGGTACACCAATAACAACAACTACTCCTCTACTACTAGCTAGTTTATCGAGCTCTCTCCTCCTACCTACAAAAAAGAGCGTACTAGGGATTTCTACTACTCTCTCGTAAGAAGAACCTACTACTTCCTCTTTGCCACTCCTAGTCTTCACTGAGAACCTTACACCACCTGAGCTGAACTCTACTCTAAGTTCTTCTACTCTAAGTGAGTAGAGCTTTAAGTTCCGGCCACCTATACGGGCCCACTTACAATCTACTACTCCTAGTTCTCTCATACGCGATAGTCTACGAGAGACTTCGCTCTCACTACGGCCGAGAATACGTGCTATCTCTCTCACTCCATAATCTCCTGTCGAGAGTAGAGAGAGTATAGACCTACTAACAGTATCTTTGAGAAGCTTGAGTACTTCTTGAGCCTCTACACCTAAGTCGCGGCTCAACCTATAGGCCTCAAACAGTTAGCCAGGATACACCTCCACATAGTCTAACTCCTCCCACTTACATAAACCTAGCTACTACAGCTAGACTACTATTAGTAGAGAAGCCTAGAAAACCTACTATAGAGACAACAAACTCCTACCTAGCAGTGTTTAAATTTCTTCTTGAAAGCTCATATAATAGCTTAAATAGTTCATACCACATCTACCCCGGGCTTGGGGATAGTAGACGCGCGGGGTAGCATTCTTTGGCTTCAGAGACAGTATACATAGCACTAGGACTAGGAGCAGCATTCTACATAGCTTGGAATCTAGGAGCAAATGATGCAGCAAATCCAACAGAGTCAGCAGTAGGATGTGGAGCAGTAAAACTCAGAGACGCAGTACTACTATTCGCAGTATTCGCAGCTATAGGTGCACTACTACAAGGATACATGGTTATGAAGACAATAGGTAAAGGAGTAGTAACAGATATTGATCCTAGAGGAGCACTAGTAGCATCAATAGCAGCAGGTATGTGGATCACAATAGCTACATGGAAAGGAATGCCTGTCTCAACAACACATAGTACAGTAGGAGCAGTACTAGGAATAGGACTAGCATACAGCCTCCTAGAGGAAACCCATAGCCAGATAAACTGGAACGTAGTACTCATGGTAGTACTAAGCTGGATAACATCACCACTATCAGCAATAATACTAAGTATAGCACTATACAGTCTCTTCAACAAACTGAAAAAAACTCTAGACAAGAAGACCAAGAATACAAACAAGATATTCAAATACATACTATTATTCAATCTAGCATTCTCAGCATACGCCTTCGGCGTAAACGATGTAGCAAATGCAACAGGAGTATACGTAAGCGTTGTATCAAAAATCTACGGAGTACCAGATAAGACAACAATGCTATACCTAGCAGCACTAGGCTCAATAGGAATAGCACTAGGAGCACTAACATGGGGCTATAGAGTAATAAGAACAGTAGGCTACGGGATAACAAGACTAGACTACGTAATGGCTGCTGCAGCAGAACTCTCAAATGCACTAGTAGTATGGCTATTCAGTACAATACCAAAAATACTAATAGGATACGGTATGCCTATCTCAACAACACACGCAAGTGTATCATCAATAATAGGCGTCGGGATAGCCCGGTCAAAATCACTACGCAATCTAAACCTCAGAACAATAGCACTCATAGTAGCTTCATGGATACTAACAGTACCCGCAGCAGCACTACTAAGCATAATAATATATTACATACTATACACACTATAGAACTCTAGGTAGGTGCACCCCATGGCCTCAACATGGTCATGGATCTCCCGCAGAAGACACTCAGAAATAGTATCAAAATACCTAGAACACCTAGACAAAATACTAGAAACAGTAAAACACACCCACAAACTAGTACAAGCATACAGCCAAGGACAAACAAAAGAACTAGAAAAACAATACAACAACGTATTCCAAGCAGAGAGAGAAGCAGATGATATAAAGAGGAAAATAATAGACGAACTATCAACAGAACTATTCCACCCAATAGACCGAGAAGAACTAATAAGACTAGTACTAACAACAGATGGAGTAGCAG
>JALTYD010000204.1 GCA_027046525.1 Pyrodictiaceae archaeon | reverse complement strand
AAATCTATTATATATTGTAATAGATACATATAGCTGGGGCTATACTTGAAGCCACAGCTAGTGTTTTGCCTATACCCTAGAGATGACTGTGTATTTGTAGAAGCAATCAACAACTCTCTTAGAAAGACAAAAACTAAGCATAGTTATACAGAGCAGGATATTAGCGACTCAATCCTAGTCTCTATTGCTCGTTTTACACCACTAGCAATTAGAGTTCTACGTGCTCAGTGTTTCCGTGGAGAAGGTTTTTGGGAGATATGGGCGAGAGCTAGTGGAGATCCAGATTCTATGAAGATATTCACGAGGAGTATACTAAGAAATAACGAGATAGATACACAAATTATATACCGTAATCCTTTCAATACAATCTTCCGTATGCTTGTAGACTGTGAGAGTAATGGTAGAAAGTGCCAGTGGTGTCCAATAAGAGAAACTGTACCAGGTGCTTATGTAAAGAGTACAGTAATTCTTGACTCAGGTATACTAGTAGAATATATTGTTGCTAAATCTCATATTCTTGATAGTCTACTAGGTAAGGGTTGTATAATAGTAAAGAAACATAGTATTGAGGAGATGGACTATATGCTTACTACGAGGCAAGAGATAGCACTTGTATATGCTTATTTTAGAGGCTACTATGAGATGCCTAGGAGAGTTGGTCTAAAGAAACTAGCTCGTGAAGTTGGAGTATCAGTATCATCTCTCGCTGAAATGCTACGGCGCGCTGAAGCAAAAGTTATGGAGGCTTTTATGAGGCACGAATTACCACACTACATGGTCCTAAAGGTATTATCTCGTAGAAAGAAGCACAAAGAGAGTAGAAGTATTGAGAGCGAAGAAGCAATAGCAAAGACTAATGTAGTAGTCTCAACCTAGCTGTTATCTCTATGGCTTTATCTTCTATCTCTTCTAGTAGAGAACTATAGTAGCTACTCTTCTTCTTTGGGCAAGTTTGAAATACTCTAGAATTACATGGAAATTTAATGGTCTAAATATATGCGTTTCCGATCTCTTGGTAGGAGAGGGCCTAGAGTTAGTGTTGTAGGCTTAGGCTTCTGGCAAGCTGGTAGCCGTATGTGGGGCTGGCGTAGTAGTTATGATGTTAAATTAGTAGTTAGTAGAGCTCTCGAGCTAGGTTTTAACTTGTTCGATACTGCTGAGCTTTATGGCGCTGGTATGTCTGAATACCTACTAGGAGAAGCTTTTAGAAGTCTAGAGAGAGAAGTAGGTAGAGGAGAAGTAGTTGTTGCTAGTAAAGTTGCAGGATATAGGTGGAGGAGGAACGATATAGTATCAGCGGTGGAGAAGATCAATAAGAGGCTTGGTTTTACAGTAACACTCATACAGCATCACTGGCCTCCCCCGATATACGCTAGTATTTGTAGTGTAGTAGCTGGTTTAGAAGAAGCTGTTTCCAGAGGGCTTGCAGAATACTATGGTTTTTCTAACTACGATGTACCTGATCTAGAACAAGCACTGTCTTGTAGTAGGAAATATGAACCTATTAGCAACCAGGTACAGTATAGTCTAGCTTATCGCGTTGTAGAGAATAGGTTGAAGAAGTTTATGGAGGAGAATGGTATAGGTCTAGTTGCTTGGAGTCCTCTCGCTAAAGGAGCACTAGCTGGTCTAAGAACACCTCAGACAAAAGCTCAGAAAGGTGATAGAGTATTCCAAGTAGTTTCTAGAGATGATGAGCTGTATAGAGTCCTAGCTGAAGAATCTAATAAGCTAGGACTTACTAGGTCTCAGCTAGCACTTGCATGGCTTGTAGCCAAGAATGCTATACCTATACCTGGCCTCCGTGGAGCAAAGAGAGTAGAAGAATATGCTAGAGCTGGAGAAACAACTCTACCTCGAGAGACGGTAGAAGCTCTAGATAGAGCTAGTAGTAAGTATGTTGATAGTGTATGGGGTAGAGAGTATAGTAGTCCTATTAGTAGAGCTATACCTGGCTTCTTCCTAGCGATTGTGTTAAAGCTTATGAAAGGAATATAGAATAGATTCTCCTAGACATACTCTATGTAGATCTTTCTTAGTTTTTTGTATGGTGCTACTCTACTATTAACCCACTCTAGTAGTTCTTCCTCTCTACACTCTGTAGTCTTCTTCACCCATACTTTAGCTACAGGTACTTGTCCATGTTCTCCAGCATCTTCTCCATATACATGTGCTTTTACTAC
>JALTYD010000203.1 GCA_027046525.1 Pyrodictiaceae archaeon | reverse complement strand
GTCTAATAATAGCTAGTGAACCTATATATGATACAATTATCATACCAGTAACACTAGGCTCTCTAGGTATCTTCAAGATACTAGTCACTAAGATAACCACCTACTAGTACCATATACACTACTGTAGCTCCTAGAGGTCAAAGCTTCTACCTAGAGACAAAAATACTTAACCAAGTATCCTACACGGAAAGTTCTGGTACTAGGAGTTGTGGATACTACATCCGAGATATGCAAATATAGCTGCTAGATATGGTGTATATGCAACAATACTATATCTTGTCCTAGCACTAGGTCTACTAGTCTCTAAGAATTACTATGTACATGGTCTACTACTAGCTTATGGTGTTCTTGCTACATTTACGTATTCTGTATCTATAGCATATGTAGCTTCTTTTGCTAGGAAGACTAGTATTTTCCAAGTGATTGCTATTCCGTTACTAGTAGCTATGGGGTTCTTAGTACTAGTAGATATAGCTCTAGTACGTTATACTCTACTCTCTCTATCTATAATTCTACTACTAGGTGCACTACATATATGGCGTATAGTATATAGACGATCTACTAAACATAGATATTCTCTCGTTGCACCTATACTAGCATATATTGCTTCTATAGTCTTTTTATCCTGCTATACTATAGTTGGTAGAGAAGCATCATTCATCAGAGAAGGTTTGGGTATCTTATTATCAGTACCTATTCCTATGATCTACGCAGTTACATGGCATAGTCTTCCAACAACTTATGGTGATAAACCAGAGCTATGGAGAATAGTACTACAGCATATTATACACTATACTGTAATCATCTCCTACTCTATAGGAGTAGTGTACTGGGAAGCTGCTCTAGCTATAAGCTTCTTACTCTACATCTTTACAGCTAAGATCTACAAACTAAATAGCTACTACAAAGTAGCTATGAGTAGGAAGGATCCTGCTAGAAGAGCTCATCTTTACTATGTATATGGGCATCTCCTAGTACTACTAATCATACCATTCGCTATTCTAGCTAGTATTATTGTCGAGAACATAGTAGTTCTACTGCACGTAGCAGCAATAGGATTTATAGGCCTCCATATATATACTCATACACCTCTCATGATACCAACTATTCTAAGTAGACCAGCATCAAGGAGATTCTCTATAGCTACATACATATTACTACTTGCATCTCTCCTAGCTTGGCAAGTAGCTAGAAGTTTATCACTACCTCTTATAGCTATTAGTCTAGCTGCTCTACTCTATTCGACTATCAAACTAGCTCCGAGAAAGACTAGCTAGCTATAAACTACTTAGACCTTCTACAGCTAGTATATCGAATATTTTCTCCATACTAGTTATTTCGACTAGCCTAGATATACGTGCATTACCACGTATAAAACTATATGCAGCTTCTCTCCCGAGAATCTCTTGTAGTAGTTTAGAAGGTCTACCTAGAGAAGATCCTCTCCTAGGAGTAGTAAGTGGAGCTGGTGGAGACACAGTAAATCCTCTCCCAATAATTGCAATAGCTGATCTATTCACGCGGTAGAAGTGCGGGCTTTCTCTCAGATAACTATGCATACTAATAGCTTTCTCCCAGTCTTCGTCAGTATCTAGATGTACTACTTCTTTTACTATTATACCTCCGACGAGATATATTCCAGTCTTTCCTTCATCTTTTGCTCTATTAAATGTACTAATAATAGACGAGAGTGTCCTCCTCTTATCCCAGAATCCTCTCGGATATTCTGCTAGACCAGCAGCAAAGAATAGTATATCGCCTCGTTTTAGATCTTTAGGTATCCTTGAACCAGTATCTGTATAGAAACCTCTATCTATCCTAGGATCATTGTGGAGTATCCATGGTTCTCTATAGGCTATACCTCTTCTACCTGGTATACTCTTGACAAAATTATCTAGTCTTGTAGGAGGCTTAATAGGCATAAACGTAGAGATAGTAGCTCCAGTACAAGAATCTATCCACTTATCTGGATCCATAAAACTAGGTGGATTAACTCTATACTCTTCTCTGAGAAAGAGAGGATCTTCTGGTATAGGTATAAGAGTTGCACAACCCTTCTCTCTATGTAGTGGAGAGTAGTATCCTCTACCTCCTAGACTACTACCATCTAGGAATACACGTAGTATTTTTGCATTAACCAATGGATATTTCTCCGCTATACATAATGTTAGATAAACACTATATTATAT
>JALTYD010000202.1 GCA_027046525.1 Pyrodictiaceae archaeon | reverse complement strand
CATGTATACAACGCGAAGACACCTACGTTGATAATACATAGTATTGAAGACTATAGATGTTGGGTTGATCAAGCAATAGAATTCTTCACTGCATTAAAAATCAGAGGAGTTGAAACAAAGCTTGTTCTCTTTCCCGGCGAGAACCACGAACTAAGCAGAAGCGGTAAGCCTAAACATAGAGTTGAGAGACTAAAATATATCACTAGATGGTTCCTTAGATATCTATACAATATCGAAGAAAATGAAACTAAGTAGAATACTCTGCAGTAGTAACAACCTTATCTTTTAGGAGTCTATCTATCTCTTCTTTGTTATATCCCAGCTCCTCTAGAATCTCAATAGTGTTTTCTCCCAAGATGGGTGGTCCTCTCTTAGCTATAGGTCTTTTTCCATCAATTTTGCCTGGAAATACTAGTTGCTTAACTTTACCTAGCCTAGAATGACCGAATTCAGTAACCAGCTTCTCAGCATAAGGATCTTTAAAAACTTCGTCGAGCTCGTAAGCTGGTGCAACTGGTACTCCATGCTTCTCGAGTAGACTTACCCAATAATTCCTAGGTTTTGAAGAGAATATTTTTTCTAACAATGGAATAAGTATGTTACGATTCTCTACTCTTTTCGGGTTAGTAAGGAATCTTTCATCTCTGCAAAAACTTGGATTGTTCAGACTTTCGCACAGTTTCTTCCATAATCTATCGTTAGCTGCTGCTAATATAAACCACTTAGAATCACTACCTCTAAAAGCTTGGTAGGGTACAATGCTTGGATGAGCAGACCCCATTCTTCTTGGTTTTCTACCAGTCAGTAGATATATCATAGGGATATAGGACATAGCAAATATAGCTACATCATATAAGTATAGTTCAGCATAGTAGGGCTTCTCTTCGCTGAAGAGACCAGCTATAGCCATAGTAGACGCCATTAAACCTGTTATTATGTCAAAAAGCGCAAAACTAACTCTTATAGGTGGATCACTCTCTGTACCAGTTGACATCATTAATCCACTAAGTGCTTGTATAATAATATCGTATGCAGGCTTATTCTCGTAGATACTACTAGGTTCAAACCCCTTTATGCTCAGATAGACTATGTCTTTGTTTATTCTAAATATAGTCTCTGGATCTACACCTAGTTTCTCTCTAACTCCAGGTCTATAATTTTCAACAATAATATGGCTCTTTTGTACCAATTTATAGACTATTTCTCTGCCTCGATGATCGTTTAAGTTAATAACAATACTCTTTTTTCCTCTATTAATAGACAAGAAGTATGCACTCTCGTTTTCGATAAGAGGCGCCCATGATCTAGTTTCATCACCTAAAGGTGGTTCAACTTTAATAACCTCTGCTCCTAGATCAGCTAGTACCATAGTTGCAAATGGGCCTGCTAGTGTATGGCTTAAATCAACTACACGTATCCCTTTCAAGGGCTTACTCGTCATAATATAATCCCAAGAACTATTATAGAAATAGGGACTTATTGAAGATTAGACATAGATACAGCTATCTCTTGAAGTAGATTCACTATAATTGTGCTATTTACCATATATGTATCTTGAAAACGCCGAAGAAAATACATGTGCTGTGTATAGAGGTTCTGGCTGTCTACTAAATACTTGCAGACTACAAACTATACTCCAAGCTTCGCCATAGCTAATACCATATGGAGCTATATAGAGGCTCCCCTTCTTGCAGGAAACTCTACGTAGTTTCTTCCACGTACGTTTTAATATCTGTAATCTATTATGCCAGTCACTAAAATGCTTACATAATGCTGATTCGATGGCTTTCTCGTCAATAGGATACCAGTAAGCAATAATTAATGGTATCTTAGTATAACTATAGACATACTCTGGGTCTAGAATATTAAATCCAGCGAATATATTAGTATCTAGGAGTACAGCAGATAATAAGATGTTATCGTTTTTTGTCTTCTCAAGCAATTCTACAACTTTTCTAGTTGAGTCAGTTCCATCCACTTTTATTGTGGTAGTGTAAATACGTGTAGGACAATAATCTCTCTTACTAACACAGTGTATTGCTAGCGATAGAACAGTCTCTTCTTGATCTCTTTCAAAGTATCCATCATCAATACCTCCATAGCATCTATACATGTATACCTTCCACGAGTAGGAAGTATAGATAGTTATACATTAATTCTCCGTAGTAAAGATTGTTAACAGTCTTTAATAGTGAAT
>JALTYD010000201.1 GCA_027046525.1 Pyrodictiaceae archaeon | reverse complement strand
GATTATCTCTATCTTCTCGTATTCAAGAATATAACTCCTATATACTTGCGCTAGCTTCTTAACAAATAGCTTTGTATCTCTTTTAGATAAAACCCACCTACGCATCTAACTACCCCAGAGAACAAAATAGGAACCTCTATTAAACCCTATAGCAATAGGGTAGAGGTCTGGGTAAGCTACAGTGGCAGAGACAACGCATCGGGTTCTAGGAAATAGTGTTGGTAGTATCGTACTCGTAAAACTCAGAGGAGCAGCAGAAGTAAGAGGTAAACTAAAAAGCTATGACCAGCATCTCAATATAGTACTAGAAGATGCAGAAGAAATACTCCAGGATGGTTCTTCGAGAAAACTAGGGACTATAATTATACGTGGAGATACCGTGCTTTTAATTTCACCAGCTTAGAGAGGTCGGCAATATATGTCAAAAGGTACACCATCTTTCGGTAAGATGGCTAGAAGCTATACTCACATCCGATGCCCAAGATGTGGAAGACATTCATATAACGTTGCAAAGAAGTACTGTGCAGCATGTGGATGGGGGAGAAGCAGTAGACTTCGACGATATTCATGGATGAATAAAAAAGTAAATAGAGTACGAATAAGATAAACATAATAACATTAATTATAATATTATGGGGTATAGTTATGGTAAAACAGAAGAAACGCTTCAATATACTAGATCACGAGCTTGTACCAAAACATGAAGTACTACCTCCAGAAGAAGCAACAAAGGTCTTAAAAGAACTCGGTGTAAAACCAGAACAGCTACCATGGATACGGGCAACAGATCCTGTTGCTAGAGCAGTTGGAGCAAAACCAGGAGATATAATAAGAATACGTAGAAAAAGCCCTACATCGGGAGAAACTATTGCGTATAGATACGTCGTAGGGTACTAGCTTAAATAAAATAAACACATATAAACTAGGGTTGGTTAAAAGAACGCTACGAGGACACTTATATGCAAATCCAATCTAGGCAATGTATAAGTTATGTATCCTCCTATGGTGCAAGCTATGAAGACGCATAATACTATTACGAGAGAAGCAAAATGGTTAGTAGCTAGAGCTTTCATAGAAGAATATGGACTTGTTAGACAACATATAGACTCCTTCAATAGATTTGTCGATGTCGACCTACACGAGATTGTAAAAGAATTCGGAACAATAACTACTCCAGGCAGAAATTACGAAGTACGTATCCTCGAAGTTAGACTAGGAGAACCTACTGTAGTAGAAAGTGATGGTAGTGAACATACAGTAACACCAATGGAGTGTAGAATTAGAGATCTCACATATGCTGCTCCAATAATAGCAAAAGTTATGCTTATCGAAGGAGGAATAGAACACGAACCAGAAGAAGTAATTATAGGTTATTTACCTATAATGCTTCGATCAAAAGCTGATCCACTCGCACGATGTATGTATGAAGGTAGGCCATGGGAAGAATGTGAACGTATACTAATCGAAGCAGGAGAAGATCCTAGAGATCCAGGTGGCTACTTTATAATAAATGGATCAGAGAGAGTAATAGTCATACAAGAAGATCAGGCATTTAACAAAATATTAGTAGGTAAGGCAAGAGCTGGTACACAAGGATCAGTATATACTGCGAAGATTATATCAACACACGCAGGAGTTAGATACCAGTTAATACTAGATTTGCATAGAGATAATACTCTCCATGTCTCACTTAGTCGAGCTCTAAGTAAAATACCGTTTGTTATACTTATGCGTGCTCTTGGTCTTGAGAGTGATCGAGATATAACACTCGCTGTAAGCCATGACCCCCAGATACAGCAACTACTTATTCCATCGCTAGAACAAGCTAGAGCAATAAGTACAGTTGAGGATGCACTAGACTACGTAGGGAGTAGGTTTAGAGAAAGTATGGGTAAACCCAGAGAGCAGAGAATTAGAATAGCTGATAGAATGTTAGACCATATACTCTTACCACACATAGGGACAGAACCACAAGATAAGATTAAAAAGGCACTATTCTTAGGACAAATGGCTTCAAAGCTCCTAGAATATACTCTAAGGAGACGTGAAGAAGACGATAAAGACCATTATTCTAATAAGAGGTTGCTATTAGCAGGAGACCTTATATCAATTGTTTTTAGAATTGCTATGAGACAATTAGCAATGGATATACGACAACAACTAGAGAAACTTAAAGCAAGAGGCCATAGAATAAGCCTACGTACAATTATTA
>JALTYD010000200.1 GCA_027046525.1 Pyrodictiaceae archaeon | reverse complement strand
CTTTGTAGTTGTAGGAGCTATGATAGCTGCTATTATATCACTTCCACTATATACGAGGGTCTTCAAGAGAGAAGATACTAGTAGAGAGACTAGTAGTATGAGTTCTATAGAGTTTGGAGAGTTCAACAAAACTTATCAGACTGCAGTCATCCTAGGAGTTATCGGTAAGATAACACTACTTGCTCTAAGAAAAGATCTAGGATTAAGTTTAACAGAGGCAGCTGCACCTCCTATACTATTACTTGTTGTTGTCTTCGGGAAGAATAAGCTTAGAGATATAGCTAGAGCTGCACTAGACTATCGTCTCCTCGGATTCTTGGCTTCTCTCTTCTACCTAGTAGGATTTATCGATAATGTTAGTCTAACAAAATCCATCGCAGAGGCTATCGAGGGAGTAGCTGGGTCTCTCTTTGGAGCAACTATCTTGATAATCATACTTTCAACTATTGCTTCATCTATTATGGATAATGTACCTTTTATCGCTGCTATGATACCTGTTATAAGATTTATAGCTGATGGGCATGGAGCTGATCCTGTTGTTATAGCATGGGCTCTACTACTAGGAGCAACTCTCGGAGGAAATCTTACGTACATAGGAGCAATGGCTAACTATACTGCTATTAGATTACTAGAACGTGAAGGACATAGTGCTAGTTTTTCTGATTTTGCGAAAATAGGAGTACCTTTTACTATTATATCACTACTAGTAGGTTCTGCTATATACTATGTAACGTACGCGAAGTTCCTCTAGCTGTAGAGACTAGATATCCTATAAATAGCTCTAGTATAATCCATCACCATTGGTGTTATATATGCCTGTAGAAGTAAAGAGTCGGGAAGAATTTGAGAAAATCTTAGAGAGTGCTATTGAGTGTAGAGTGAAACTAGGTTATAGGAGAGTATTAACAGAAGAAGGTAGACGTAGAGTAAAAGTACTTAAATTGAAAGCTGTTACTGCTAGGAGGCTATACACATTAGTTTTCGAGGATGTCGATGAAGGTATAGAGTATATTAAGAGTATCAAGGATAAGTGTCCAGAGCTAGTAGTACTAGATGAAGAACTAGAGAAAGAAGTTAAGTAGTTTAGAATCTACTCGTGGCGGCTAGTAATTGAGGGTGGAGTTATCCTGCCTGTTTTTAGTACTGTTTCTGCAATTGTATGAGAGAGTGCTAGAACTACATCTTCTACGAATATAACTCCATAGTATCTACCTCTATGGTCTTCTACTAGGACGTAGTCTGTACCATGAGATACCATTTCATCTAGTATTTTCTCTATTTTATCGCTAGGACCTACAATAGGTGGGACTCGTAGGAGTGTATTATCTATTTTTGCGTCTAGGTTTTCTTCTAGTTTAGATAAGAGGTTATCGAGATCTCTTTCTTCTATTACACCGACTATTTTCTTATCTATATCGACAACAGGTATAGCTCTTGCTCTAGTCTTCATCATCATTTCGACTGCTTCTACTAGTCTTAGAGATGAAGGTATAGGTTTCAGTCTCCTATTAGCTATGTCTATAGCTTTTATACTATTTCTTATACCATAGCTTTTTAGCAGAACTAGGAGTTCTTCTGCTCCGAGGATTTCTGAGCGTAGTCTCTCGCGTAGCTGTATCTCTACGAGACTTATTTCTCTACTTACTTCTCTAGCAATAATAGATACTAGTAGTGTTGGTGCTATGAACATATAGTTGCCGCTCATCTCGGCTAAGAGTATAGAGACACTAAATGGTGTCTTTAGTGCAGCACCGAAGAAAGCAGCCATACCTATATATGCATATACAGTTGTATCTAGCAAGTCGTAGTAGCTACTAATAAAGTATCCATAGGATGCACCTATTAGTGCGCCTATTAGCAAGCCTGGTGCTTCTATACCGCCACTACCACCAGAACCTATCGAGAACCCTGTAGCTACCATTTTAGCTAGTGCTAGAAATAAGAGAACTAGCCATATAGTTCTTGGTTCGCCTATGATCTTTGTAATATCTCCACTTAGTAACTCTATCATAACCTCTTCGCCAGTACCTACAACTTCAGGTACTAGTAGTGCTAGAAAGCCTAGTAGTAGACCGCCTAGAACAGGTACTAGGTAGTCAGATAGCCAGTATCTAGTCTTTCTGAATATATTTTTTAGACTACTAAATACTTCTACGAATACAATAGCTAGTACACCAGTAATAACTCCAAGTATCGATAAGACTGCTAGACTATCTAGTCGGTAG